>NZ_JBVVPN010000021.1:0-24770 GCF_055811035.1 Bradyrhizobium sp. MI1.10 | reverse complement strand
GCCCCCCCCCCCCCCCCCCCCCCCCCCCCCCCCCCCCCCCCCCCCCCCCCCCCCGCGGCGGGGGGGCGCCCCCCCCCCCCCCCCCCCCCCCCCCCCGGCGGGAGTGATCCCGCTTGTTGCTGTTTGACGCCTCACGGCTTTAGTTCTCCCCGCCAGGATTATGTTCCCGGTCGATGCGAGGACCTTAGCGCGGGCCTTTCCGAAATCGCTTAAAAAGGCTGGTTAATCCAACCTCACCGCCGCGCATGATTGACAAGACCTTGGCGCGCATGATTGACGAGACGTTGCGCGCAAGGTGCGAATCTGAGCTTTTGGTGGGCTGAAAATGCTTGAAGTCCGCGCGATCAGGGCACATCTGTGGGTTCCGGTCCCGCAGCCCGCCCCAACAGGATTTCGTTTGTGAACCCTTCACCAAGCTCGACGCTTTCACCCAAGGATTCATCCACAGCCAGCCGCAACCTGTTCGACCAGTCTGCGCTCTCCGATCTCGCGCAGCGGCTGGTGGAGGCTGCCAGGCGCGCCGGCGCGGATGCGGCCGATGCGGTCGCCGTGCGTGGCGTCTCGCAAGGCGTCGAGGTCCGCGACGGCCGGGTCGAGGAATCCGAGCGTTCCGAGGGCGATGATGTCGGCTTGCGCGTGCTGGTCGGCCGGCGCCAGGCGGTGGTCTCCACCAACGACGCCAGCGGCGATGCCGTGACCAAGCTTGCCGAGCGAGCGGTTGCGATGGCGCGTGTTGCGCCCGACGACAAATATGTCGGCCTTGCCGATCCCGCATTGCTCGCGCGCGACTTCCCCGATCTCGATCTGCTCGACCCTGACGTGCCCGCCACCTCGGAACTCGAGCGCCGCGCGCTCGAAGCCGAGGCTGCGGCGCTCGGAGTGAAGGGCGTGACCAAATCCGGCGGCGCCTCGGCCTCTGCCGGAATGGGCGGCATGGTGCTCGTCACCAGCACCGGCTTCCACGGCTCTTACATGCGTTCCAGCCAGGGCATCTCCGCCACCGCCATTGTCGGCGACGGCACCGGCATGGAGCGGGACTACGATTTCACCTCGGCGCCGCATGGTGCCGATCTGCTGTCGCCCGAGATCGTCGGCCGTTCCGCGGGCGAGCGCACTGTGGCGCGCGCCAATCCGCGCAAGGTCGAGACCTGCAAAGTGCCTGTGGTGTTCGATCCGCGCGTCGCGGGCTCGCTGGTCGGTCACGTCGTCGGCGCCATCAACGGCGCTTCGATTGCGCGCAAGACCAGCTTCCTGAAGGACAAGCTCGGCCAGCAGCTGTTCGCCAAGAACATCCGCATCATCGACGATCCCCTGCGCAAACGCGGCCTGCGCTCGCAGACGTTCGACGCTGAAGGTGTCGCCGTGAAGAAGATCGCGCTGATCGACGAAGGCGTGCTGACGACCTGGCTGCTCGATTGCGCCACCGCGCGTGAGCTCGGTCTCACCACCACCGGCCATGCCCATCGCGGCGTCTCCTCCTCGCCGTCGCCCGGGCCGTATAATCTGCATCTTGAACCCGGCACGCCGACGCCGGCCGAACTGATCTCCGACATCAAGCAGGGTTTCTACGTTACCGATTTGATCGGCTCGGGCGTCAACGGCGTGACTGGCGACTACAGCCGCGGCGCCTCCGGCTTCTGGATCGAGAACGGCGAACTCACTTATCCCGTGAGCGAGGTGACGATCGCCGGCCATCTGTTCGAGATCTTCAAGTCGATGCAGCCGGCGAACAATCTCGAGTTCCGCTACGGCGTCAATGCGCCGACGGTGCGCATCGAGGGTTTGACGCTTGGCGGACGTTGACGCGAACGCAACAGGCGAAGCCATCCTGACGCGCGACGCGGCGCTGCTGCAAGACACGGTGCGGGAGGCGGGCGCACTCGCGCAGTCGATGTTCCGCACCGAGCTGAAGAAGTGGACCAAGGGCGCGTCCTCGCCGGTCTCGGAAGCCGACATCGCCGTCAACGATCTCCTGGAAGCGCGCCTGCGCGCGGCGACGCCCGACTATGGCTGGCTGTCGGAGGAGAGCGCCGACGATGAGGTGCGGCTGTCGCGGCGGATGACCTGGATCGTCGATCCCATCGACGGCACCCGCAACTACCTCAACGGCCACGACGAATGGTGCGTCAGCGTCGCGCTGGTTGAGGACGCCTCGCCGGTGCTGGCCGCGGTGTTCGCGCCGACCAGCGATGAGTTCTTCTTCGCCGCCCGCGGCCAGGGCACGACCCTCAACGATGTGCCGGTGCGGGCGACGGCTGGGTCCGAGCTCGACTTCTCGCGTGTCGCGGGTCCGAAGCCCCTGGTCGAGCGCCTGAAGCCGTCACTGGGCGAGATCAAGCTGCATCCGCGAATCGGTTCGCTCGCGCTGCGGCTGTGCCGGGTCTCCCATGGCGCGCTGGATGCGGCTTTTGCGGGCGGCAACAGTCATGATTGGGACCTTGCGGCGGCGGATTTGATCGTGCAGGAAGCCGATGGTAGGATGAGCGATCTCTCCGGAGATCCCATCCTCTATAACCGCCGGCAAGTCACGCATGGGGTGCTGGTGGCAGCGGGTCGCGATCGTCATGCGAACATTGTCTCGCATTTTCGAGACCGCCCCTTGCCGTGAAGCGCTTTCTCGTGCTTGTCGAACACTGCTTTGCCGGGCAGCCCGTTAGGAACAGAACCGATGCCAGATAGTGCCCCGCAACAACTGCTCCACCTCGTCGTCGGCGGCGAGCTCGTCGATCTCGAGCACAACACCTTCAAGAACCTCGACGACGTCGAGATCGTCGGCCTCTATCCGAACTATGCGACCGCGCACGCCGCCTGGCGTGCCAAGGCGCAGAGCACGGTCGACAACGCGCAGATGCGCTATTTCATCGTCCATCTCCACCGGCTGCTCGACCCGAATCAAGAACCGGCGCGTTGAAAAAGCTGCTTCGCAATACGCTGAGGAGCAGCTTCGTTCAGCGTGCCGTCGGAATCCTGGCGGCGGAATACCTGCGTCTGGTCTGGCGGACGAACAAATTCACGTTCGATCCGCCCGACGTCTATGAGCGCGTCGAGCCGCAAATTCCGGCGATCTTCGCGTTTTGGCACGGCCAGCATTTCCTCACCCCCTTCATCAAGAACAAGGACTGGTACAAGGCGAGGGTCCTGATCTCCCGTCACCGCGACGGCGAGTTCAACGCGATTGCCGCCGAGCGGCTTGGCATCGGCACCATCCGCGGGTCCGGCGACCATGGCGGCGCGTTTCACCGCAAGGGCGGGGTCGGTGCCTTCAAGGAAATGGTGCGGACGCTCCAGGACGGTTGTAATGTCGCGCTGACCGCCGACGTCCCCAAGCGCTCGCGCGTGGCCGGGCTCGGCATCATCATGCTGGCACGGGAATCGGGGCGGCCGATCATGCCTTTTGCGATGGCGACCAGCCGCTTCGTCCGGCTCAAGAACTGGGACCGCACCACCATCAACCTGCCGTTCGGGCGGGGCGCGTTGGTGGGCATCAAGGAAATCCACGTTCCGCCGGATGCGAACGCCGCCACCATGGAAGCGCTGCGGCTCGAGCTGGAGGAGACCTTGAACGAGGCGACCCGCCAAGCCTATGCACAGCTCGGCCGGCCGGGACCTGCAGATGCCTAAATCGCTGCCCGGCTCGCTGCCGTTGACGCTGCGGATGTACCGGCGCCTGGCGCGTGGCCTGGTGCCGCTCGCGCCTGTGCTGATCAAGCGGCGCCTGAAGCAGGGCAAGGAAGATCCCGCGCGGGTCAGCGAACGGCGGGGCCTGTCCCGGGACGTGCGGCCGCACGGTCCGCTGGTCTGGATTCACGGCGCCAGCGTCGGCGAGGTCCTCGCCGCGGCGGCGCTGATCGAGCGCTTGCGCGATCTGAACCTGCGCATTCTGCTCACCTCGGGCACTGTCACGTCGGCTGCTATTGTGGCAAAGCGTTTTCCGCCCGACGTGATCCATCAATACGTGCCGTATGATTCCCCGCGTTATGTCGCGCGCTTCCTCGACCATTGGAAGCCGTCGCTGGCGCTGTTCATCGAATCCGATCTGTGGCCGAACCTGATCCTGGCCGGCGCCGCGCGCCGCGTGCCGATGGTGCTGATCAACGGGCGGATGTCGCCGCGCTCGTTCCCGCGCTGGCGCCGGATGCAAGGCACCATCTCGGCGCTGCTGTCGCGGTTCGACATTTGTCTGGCGCAGTCGAAGACCGATGCCGAGCGCTTCTCGACGCTCGGCGGCCGCGACGTCGTCACCACGGGCAATCTCAAGCTCGACGTGCCGGCGCCGCCGGCCGACCCCGCCAAGCTCGAACGGCTGATGGCGATGACGCGCGGGCGTCCGATCATCGTCGCGGCCTCGACCCATCCGGGCGAGGAGGAGATGCTGGTGGCGGCGCATCGCAGCCTCACCGGTTTCTTCCCGCAGCTCCTGACCGTGATCGTGCCGCGCCATCCGGATCGCGGCTCCTCGATCACAGGCCTGATCACGGCGTCCGGCCTGAAGCCAGCCCTGCGCTCGCGCGACGAGCTGCCGACGGCGACCACCGACGTTTATGTCGCCGACACCATGGGCGAACTCGGCCTGTTCTATCGCCTCTCGGACATCGTGTTCATGGGCGGATCGCTGATCCATCATGGCGGCCAGAATCCGATCGAAGCGATCAAGCTCGGCGCGGCCATCGTCCATGGTCCGCACGTCTTCAATTTCGCCGACGTCTACGAGGCGCTCGATCACAGCGGCGGCGCGCGCCAGGCCGACACGCAGGAACTACTGATCAAGCAGCTCGGCAAGCTGCTCGCCGATCCTGCCGTGCGAAAGAACGTCCAGCAGTCGGGCGCCGGCGTGGTCGAGGATCTCGGCGGCGCGCTCAACCGCACCATGACCGCGCTCGAGCCTTATCTCTTGCAGTTGCGGATCGAGATGGGGGCCGCCAATGCGTGAGCCGGCCTTCTGGTACCGGCCACGTTCCCTCGAATCGTACGCATTGGGGCCGCTGGGTGCGCTCTACGGCGCGATCACGGAACGGCGGATGCTGCGCGAGGGCGTCGACGCCGGCATCCCCGTGATCTGCGTCGGCAACTATCATGTCGGCGGCGCCGGCAAGACGCCGACCGTGCTGGCGCTGACGAAGCTCCTGCGCGAGCTCGGCGAGACGCCGGTGGTGCTCAGCCGCGGCTATGGCGGCAGCCTCAAGGGCCCGGTGATGGTCGACAGCATGCGTCACACCGCGTCCGACGTCGGCGACGAGCCGCTGATGATGGCGCGCGACGTCCCTGTCACGGTCGCGCGCGACCGTCTCGACGGCGTCGTGCTGGCGAAGTCGCAAGGCGCCACCGTGATTTTGATGGACGACGGTTTCCAGAACCCGCGTCTTCTCAAGGACGCCTCGCTGATCGTGATCGACAGCGAGCGCGGCCTCGGCAATGGCAAGGTGTTTCCGGCCGGTCCCCTGCGTGCGCCGCTGAAGGCGCAGCTTGCGCGCACCGACGCGCTGGTCCTGATCGGCGGCGGCCGCGCCGCCGACGCTGTCGCCGCCGAGCTTGCCAGGCGCAACAAGCCGGAGCTGCGCGCGCGGCTGAAACCCGACGCCGGGTCGGTCGCTAGACTGTTGGGCAAGCCGGTGTTCGCGTTCGCCGGCATCGGCGATCCCGAACGGTTCTTCCGCAGCTTGCGCGCTGGCGGTATCGAAGTCGCACGCACGCGCGCCTTCGCCGATCATCACATGTTTTCGAACGACGAGATCGCAACTCTCGCCGCGGAGGCGCAGCGCGAGCAGCAAACACTGGTGACGACGGAAAAGGATCTCGCGCGTCTGCACGGCCGCGAAGGCGTGCCGGACGGCATCGTGCCGTTCGCCGTCCAGCTCGAGTTCGACGACCCGGCTACGCTCCGGCAACTGATCAGCGATCATCTCTACAAGGCGCGCGAGCGAAGATTCGGCAGGCGATAATGTCGGACGGCGGGCGAACCGCGCTCGTTGTGGACGCACGGTGTGACGAAAAGCATTTCATGCGCGGGTGCGATATGTGGCAACCGAGGTGACATGTCGCGGCTGACGAATTCTCTTCCGCACGTTCGGGAGTTGATGTAGCGTTTCATGAGAGCCGTCACCGGGACGTGCCGAACTCCCGGAAATCATCGACGGCGTTTATGCCCACGGCGGGCAGTACCTTCATCATTTCAGATGCAGCGGCCGTAACGACGAGTTCGGAACGGCAGGGAAAGTCATTGCCAAAAACCCAGAGGAGAACATGCCATGCATTTTTGCCTCACCGGACAATACACACCACGCGCTCTCAATGCCATTTTGGAGAACCCCAAGACCGATCGTCAGGAGGCGGCAAGAAAACTTATCGAAGCGGCCGGCGGAAAGCTGATTTCGATGTTCAGCGTTGCGGCCGACGGCCCAGGCGTTTTGGTGATTTTCGATGTGCCTGATCCGGGTGCGGCTCCGGCCATTTCCGGCCTGACCGTCACGGCGGGCACCCTGCAGAACGTGAAACTGACGCGGCTGTTCACGCAGGACGAGATCAAGCAGGTCCGCCAGAACGCGGCGAAGCTGCGCTCTTCGTATACCCCGCCCGGAAGCTGACATCCGGATCTGAAGCGAAGCCGCCGCAGTCCGAAACGGCGGCAACGCTCACCTCACAGCAGGAATAATGTTTGCAAGCCGAGGCGAAGGCCTTCCAGCCTCCGTTGACGAACCATGCTGTACGCTGCGTGCTGCGTCCGCGCCGTCGTCCGACCGGACGTGCTTGCCAGCGACCTCGGCAACGGCCTGCGATTGCGGTTCAGCAGTCAATCATGCTCACCACGCCCCAACGGCCATCAATCCGATAATGGTCAGGCACGAGGCGCAGGCTACCATGGCGGTATAGTACTCGGGTGTATTCATTGCTGCCTCCCAAACTGTTGCCAACTGCTTGGTCACTGCTACGCGGGAGAGATCGCCGGTCTCGGGCCGCTTCAATTCGGCGCGCGGCGACCGGTCTTGCGCTGTGTGTCCGTCCTCTCATCGTCACCCTGATCCGGATGATGATGCGCTTCGAGAGCTTCAAAGCGTTCAGCTGCGATCAGAAGCTGTTTCCGCATTTCAGCGAGGCGGGCGCGGCAATATTCACGATAGAGCAGGTCTAATATGGTGGGCATGATCACCCCCATCGTTGATTTTCGATTTACAAATAATCCACCGCGAATTTTCGAGGTGATCGTAGCCCGACAGATGGCTCTTCGATATGAGCCCGTTCACAGACTGCGCCAATTCCAGAGCTCAGTGGCCGTTTGGTTGACTTGATTGTCTGTGCGATAAAAAGAGCAGGGCCAATTACCTAAGATGAAGCATAGCGGCGCTTTGTTTCACCAAGACTTCGTCAAACAACCTAAGAGCGCCAATCGCAACAAAGAATCCAACCACAACGCGAAATGGCTAACCACGGAGTGCAAGCACTCTTCGATGCAACGCGGATCGGCATAACGGAAATCGTCTCGGCTGTGCGAGCAGCATTTCTGGTGCGTGCGAACATGCCTCGTGAAAAAGCTGCACCGCTCGTGCTGTGCCGGCAGGGCAGCTGCGCTTTGCCCATCCGACAGCAGCCTGCCATTCACGCGTCGTTCATCGCAAAACTCCTAACCGTTTCAGACGACCAGGAGAGTTCGATGAAGTTGCCGTTCGCCGCCGTTGCCGCCAGCCTTGTGTGTCTGATCATTGCGCCGGTGTTTGCACAAACGACTCCGCCGGCTCCTCAAACCACCACCGTGCCGGTGCCCGCGACCAAGCGCGTCACCTGCCTCGCGACGACTCAGAACCTGAAGGGACAGGACAAGCGCGACCAGATGCAGCTCTGCATGGCGCAGGCGCGGCTGGATTGCCTCAAGCAGGCGATCGATCAGAAGATCGTCGGCGAGCCCAGGAAGAGTTTCATCAAAACCTGCGTGGGCGCGGATGGCGCGGATCAGCACTAGACGCGCGGCCGCGGCCTCACGCTTGCGGCTTGGGCGCGCCCGGGTAATGGCGCTCGAGCACGGCGGCGGGCGTGGCGTAGGCTTCCTGCAAATCCACGCTCCAGTATTTCAACTCGTCGAGCGGGATGCGCGTATCGGTGATCGCGCAGCGCACGAAGGTCCCCGGCGAGATCACACGGAAGTCGCCGTCGAGATATTGCACCTGCGCTTCGCCATGGCCCGAGGGGCCGAACTTGTTCAGCACGGTCGAAAGTCTCCGTGGAAGGCCGCTCCGGGGCATCTTGGAGGGCACGATGTGTTGGACGGGATGTAGCATAAATAGGGTGGCTTGTCCGCCCGGTAAACCCACCGGTTTGTGATGTTTTGGCGCCGTTTCCGCGTGATAGTGCTTGAGCGAAGGATCCAACGGCAAAGTTCGATGCGCCTTCCGTTAACCGCCCTGTTCCTGACGTTCCTGATCTCGGCCGCGCAAGCGTCGCCGGCGCCGCAGCCGGTCGAGATTCCGCTGGCGTCCGGCGTGCTGCATGCGCAGCTCTACAAGCCCGAGGGCGCGGGGCCGTTTCCGACCGTGATCGCGCTTCATGGCTGCGGCGGCCTCGGTGGCCATGCCGATTCGGTGCTGCCGCGCTATCGCGACTGGGCCGAGCGGCTGCTCAAATCCGGCAACGCCGTGCTGCTCCCTGACAGCTACGGCTCGCGTGAGCTCGGGCCGCAATGCCGCGTCAAGGACATCCACGTCAAGGCGCGGCGCGAACGCGTCACCGATATCGCGGCGTCGCGCGCCTGGTTGATGAAACAGAGCTGGGTTGCGCGCGACCGCGTCAGCCTGATGGGCTGGGCGAATGGCGCCAGCGCGCTGCTCTGGGCCGTGCGTCCGCAAAACCTTGCGCGCGAGGTCGGCCCGGATTTCCGCGCCGCCATCGCGTTCTATCCGGACTGCAGGATTTCCGCAGGCCTCGGCTGGAGCACACGGGTGCCGACGCTGGTGCTGATCGGTGGCAATGACGACGTCTCGTCGCCGCCGGCCTGCCGCCAGATGGTCGATGGTGCGCATGGCCGCAGCGCGCTCGCGCGCATCGTGGTCTATCCCGGCGCCTATCACGATTTCGACCGCGCCAACACGCCGCTGCACGCAGCTGCCGGCAGCACCGACGCTGCCACGCCCGAGCACGGCCATCTCGGCACCGATGCGGCAGCGCGCGCGGAATCGCAGAAGGAAGTTGCGGAGTGGCTGGCGCGGTGACCGCAGTGCCGTAGCCCGGATGAGCGTAGCGATATCCGGGTAGGTCCGTCCCGCATATCGCTGCGCTCGTGCGGGCTACATGTGCCGAGCGGGGCCGCCCTTGGGAACAACAGCGGACAGCCCCGCATCGACCACCGCCCTGCACGGAAAATGGCCGACCGTGACTCTACGGATCCCGCGCCGTGTGGGTTTCAGCCCGTGCCGACGCCATCATTCGACCACGATGTCGATTAAACGCAGTCCCATGCGCAACCGCTTCGTCCTGTTCTCCTCCGCCCTGATCGTTTTCACCGTCGCGGTCTTCCTGTTCGAAGCCCATCTGTTCGAAGCCCATGCCGGCGCGCCACAACTCGCGCCGGAACATTGCGGTTTCTGGACCACGATCGACGCGGGCTTGTCCTGCCGCTGAGACGCGCAGTCTTGTAGCCCGGATGAGCGTAGCGATATCCAAGGCCGCTGGTCCCGCATGTCGCTACGCTCATGCGGGCTACGACAGCGAGCACAACGACGGACGTGTGAGGCGCTCTCTCTCCCAGCGTCGTCCTGGCGAAAGCCAGGACCCATTACCCCAGGGAGTAGTTTGGCGAAGACTGGTCGTTCGGGACTGACACCACGCGTACCCGATAGACCTCGCGGTATGGGTCCTGGCTTTCGCCAGGACGACGGCAAGTGTGTGGCACGCGCGTCCTACATACTCTGTCGAGGGTGGCGCGACGCGCTCGCGCTCTAAAACAAATTCCCCTGATCCACCGGCTTGCCCACGCGCTTTGGCGCTGGCTTCGCCTCCTGCGCCGCCGCCTTGGCTTGCGCCGGCGCGCGTTTTGCCGTCGGTGCTGCACGATCCGCATCCGCGGTCGCACCCACACGCCCATCCGCAAACTCGATCTCAACCCGTGCGCCGGGACCGACGCTGTCTGCCGAATGCAGGGGATGGCCGGCCCCGTCGCGCACCAGCGCAAAGCCGCGCGCGAGCACGCCGCGATAAGACAGCGCGGAGAGCAGCTTGCCGCTGTTCTCGACGCGGGCATCCAGCCGCTGCAACAGCGTCACCAGCGCGCGGCCCGCGCGCTCGGCAAGGCGATGCGTGCGCTCGCGCTGGCGCGCAATCGCGTTGCGCTGCGCCTGCGCATTCGAGAGCTTTGAGGCACGCAACCGCACCTCCAGCCCGGCGAAGCGGTCGCGCCGCCGCCGCAGCAGCGAGCGCGTGGACAGTCCGAGTCGCTCGCCGCACACCGTGAGGCGATGATCGGCCTGCGCGATCTGGCCATGCAGCACCCGCAGCGTCAGCTTGGCGCCTGCGGCGGTGA
Source organism: Bradyrhizobium sp. MI1.10 (assembly GCF_055811035.1). Lineage (NCBI taxonomy): Bacteria > Pseudomonadati > Pseudomonadota > Alphaproteobacteria > Hyphomicrobiales > Nitrobacteraceae > Bradyrhizobium > Bradyrhizobium sp. MI1.10. The sequence goes on along the minus strand of NZ_JBVVPN010000021.1, from coordinate 14,269 downwards.
ACCTGCGGAAATGCGCATGCGTGTTGGCCTTGAGGCAGCGGGGCAGGGACGCACCCGCCGAATCCAGCCGCTGCCGCGGGATCGCCAGCAAATCGCCGGCGGCCGGCAGCGCGCGCGCGGCCGCACGCAGCTCGCTGCGACGGCTCTCCTGGCCGCGTTGCCAGCAGGACCGGGTGCGTCGCCCGAGATCGCCGACCTCGACAAAGAGATCGCTGCGCACCGGCACGGCCATCTCGGCGGCCGCCGTCGGCGTCGGCGCGCGCTTGTCGGCGACGAAATCGATCAGCGTGATGTCGGTCTCATGCCCCACCGCCGAGATCAGCGGGATCATGCTCTCGGCCGCGGCACGGACCACGATCTCTTCGTTGAACGACCACAGATCCTCCAGTGAGCCGCCGCCGCGCGCGACGATCAGCACGTCCGGGCGCGGAATCTTGCCGCCCTCCGGCAGCGCATTGAAGCCGCGGATCGCGGCCGCGACCTGCTCGGCCGAGCCTTCGCCCTGAACTTTCACCGGCCACACCAGCACGTGGCGGGGAAAGCGGTCCTCCAGCCGATGCAGGATGTCGCGGATCACGGCGCCGGTCGGCGACGTCACCACGCCGATCACCTCCGGCAGCCACGGCAGAAGCTGTTTGCGCGCCTCGTCGAATAGGCCTTCGGCGGCGAGCTTCCGCTTGCGCTCCTCCATCAGCGCCATCAGCGCGCCGATGCCGGCCGGCTCCAGCGCCTCGATCACGATCTGGTATTTCGAGGAGCCCGGATAGGTCGTGAGCTTGCCGGTGGCGATGACCTCGAGCCCCTCCTGGGGCTTGAAGCGCATGCGGCCGTGCACGCCCTTCCAGATCACCGCCTCGATCTTGGCGCTCTCGTCCTTGAGCGCGAAATAGCAATGGCCGGAGGAATGCGCGCCGCGGAAGCCGGAGATCTCGCCGCGGACCCGGACATGGCCGTAGGTGTCCTCAACCGTCCGTTTCAGGGACTGCGAGAGCTCGGAAACGGTGAATTCGGGTGTGTTGAGCAGGGGTTCCGCTGAAGGCATCGGCAAACGATTCGGCATTTGGGGATCAGACCCGACGTTAAGGATTTTTGCGGCGCCGCGCCAATCCGGGGATTGACCAAGAGAGTACTCTGTCATATAGAGTTCTCTATAGTTGATCGGTTTGAGGGGAGTGGATCATGGCAGTTCGATTGCTGCGCGGCGTGTTGAACGGACTGAAATGGGCCCTGTGTGCGGTCGGCGGCGTGGCGCTGATCCTGGCCGCCATGATCGCAACGCCGCTGGAGCGGCCGCCGGAGATGCGATCGGTCTCCGACTCCGCCAAGGGCATCGATTGGTCCACCCTCCCGCCCCTAGAGCGCTTCCAGGCCCGCGACGGCACCTGGATCGGTTTCCGCCACTACGCTGCCAACGGCCCCGCGACCGGCCGCGGCGCGATCTTCATCCATGGCTCGTCCGGCTCCAGCGGCACCGTCAATCATGCCCTGACCCATGCCATCGCCTCGCGCGGAGTGGAGACCTGGGCGCTCGACATCCGCGGCCATGGCGGCTCCGGCACGCGCGGCGACATCGGCTATGTCGGCCAGCTCGAGGACGACCTCGTCGATTTTGTCGCCGAGGTGCGCAAGACCGCGCCGGAGCTGCCGCTCACCTTGATCGGCCATTCCGCCGGCGCCGGCTTCTCGCTGCGCATCGCGGCGACACCGATCATGCAGGACATGTTCGTGCGCACCGTGCTGCTCGCGCCATATCTCGGCTATGACGCCCCGACCAATAAGCCGCATGCCGGCGGCTGGGCCAATGTCGACCTGCCGCGCTTCTTCGCGCTCGCCACGCTGCGCAAGCTCGGCATCGACTGCTGTTCGCAGCTTCCGGTGCTCGCGCTCGCCGTGCCCGCGACTTCGGCAAAGTACCTCGTCTCCACCTATTCCGATCGCCTGACGCGCAATTTCGCGACGCGCGGCTATCGCATCGATCTTCCGGCGACGACACGCCCCGTAACGATCTTCGGCGGCGCCGAGGACGAGATGATGATCTCGGACAAATATGCGGAAGTCGTGCAGGCCATCAAACCGTCGGTCGATGTCAAGATCATCGACGGCATCAACCATATGGGCATCGTCACCAACCCGAAGGCGATTTCGGTCATCGCCGACGATGTGGCGACGCGCGGGGCAAGGCAGTCATGATCGACAGCAAGGAAGCGTCCGCGGCGCTGGCCGATATCGACGACATCGTCCAGCGCGTGAAGCAATCGCAGCTCTATGAGCTGGCGAGCTTTGCTGCCGTCTGGTGGGGCCTCTTGGTGTTCGCGGCCAATCTCGTGACCTGGCTTTGGCCGGTCTATGCGGTCTACGCCTGGGTCGCCGCGGACACTTTGGGCGCCGGCGGTCTGGTGGAGCTGCGCATTTTCAATCCGCCGCATCACTCCCATGGCGCCGCTTTCAACGTCAGACTGCTTCTGGTGTTCGTGCTGTTCTTCGCCTTCGGTTATCTCTGCACCAACGTGATCGGTCACTTCGGCCCGCGCCAGCTCGGCACGTTCTGGCCGCTCTACTTCATGCTGTTCTATACGCTGGCCGGTCTCTGGTTCGGCTATGCCTTCATGGCGATCGGTGTCGGCATCTCCGCGCTGACGCTGATCGGCTACTTCTACATCGGCGAGGCGTTCCCGCTCTGGATGGCCTTCGTCAATGGCGGAGGCCTGATCCTCGGCGGCCTCTGGATGCGGCGGATCTGATGGCCGAGCTCGACGACATCATCCACCAGCCGTTGCGGCTGAAGATCATGGCGGCACTGAACGCGCTGCCGGCCGCGACAGGATTGGAGTTTTCCCGGCTGAAGAAGCTCACCGGCGCGACGGACGGCAATCTCGGCGCGCATATCGAGACGCTGGCCAAGGCGGGCTACGTATCGGTGGAAAAAGCCTTCGTCGGCAAGAAGCCGCAGACCACGGTCATCGCCACCGCGGCAGGCCGCGGCGCGTTCGCGCGGCATGTCGCGACGTTGCAGGAGATCATTGCGGGGAAGCAGGTCTGATCTTCCAATAGGTCTGATCTTCCGAAGCTGGCGCGCTCGTTGTTCGCTTGCCACCAGGCCCACATCGCTATGCTGCGCATACGTCACCGGGTTGTACGGGATGCGAAGAGACTTAGTTGCGAGCCGGCGCCGGAGTCGACGAGTATTCTTCCGCTGGTCCGACCTTAAACAGAAGCAGAAAGATCAGAACGTGACTGACAAGTAGCAAGGGGACGTAAAGTGCGGGCACGTAAATCCCTGCGCCCATCAGACCGGGATCTCTGAGTTGTGTCACTCCCATGTAGTATGCGTTCAGGAGGTCGATCGTGCCCCAGACATTGAAGACCCAAACAGCTGGAATGGCGATCGACCAGCGCCGGGAGAGTGCCGCCATCGAGCCAAGGGCCAAGGCCGCGGCGATGAAATCGCCCCATCCGACCTGACGGGCGAAATCCGGATTCAATTCCGGCGACACAAATCCAGTCACCAGGAAATTCATCCCAAAGAATCTGAAGGCATGAAAGGCCGCAATCAATCGCAAAGCCTCAAATCGCGGCAGGCTACGCAGCCATGGCCAGACATAGATGTAACCGATCGCTGAACTTGTCAGGAAGGCGCCGACGACGCTCAGAACAAATGGCAGGTTGATGGCGGGCATTTCTCTGCCTCCTCGCTATTGCGGGCGTTCCGGGCTGGCCAGAAGCAACCGAAGGGGCAGCAACGGACCGACCGCGATGTACTCGTGATCGACGAGGCCTTGCCGGGCCAGCGGCAGATCATCCATGATCGCGTGCGCTTCCGCGACATCCCTGGTGTCGAGCAAGAAGACAGCACCGCGGCCATCGGCACGCGAGAACCATTCCCGGATTTTCCCGCCGACGTAGAGCTGCACGGTCTGTCGGACTTCGGCCGGCATTACAGCCATGACCTGTTCGCGTGTGACGTTGCTCTTGGCCGTCAGGATAACCATCACTCCAGTTGTTACGGGCGATAGGTTTTGTGTTTGGGCAATGGATGCTTCAGTCATGGCAAGGGCTCCTATGAGGATGAAGGTGAGGGCGGCGTTCCGGACTTGCGTCATCGTTTTCAGGCTCCGACTCTGGCGCGATAGGCAACCAAGTCACCCGCCGGCGTGGCGTCTCGCTCTGCAACTGAACTTAAGAAAGCTTTCGTCGGTCCACTATCCGCTATAAAGTGGACAAGCCATGAAGCAGAACTTCACAATGAAGCAGGGCACGATCGATGGTGTGGAGGCATTCCTCAGCGTTGCCCGGCACCGCAGCTTTCGAAAGGCGGCCGCAGAGCTGGGCATCACCCCATCGGCGATGAGCCAGGCGGTGCGCGCGCTCGAGGCGCGCATGGGCGTTGCCCTGTTCGTTCGCACAACGCGCAGTGTCGGCCTCACTCAAGCTGGCGAGCAATTCCTGTCCCGCGCCAGACCAGCCTTTGAAGAGCTCATCGCGGCCGGAGCTGCCGTGCGCGAACTCGGGCAACGTCCCGTCGGGCTTTTGCGGCTCGCCGTTCCCAGAGCGGTCGTTCCGCTGATCCTGCAGCCGGTCATCCTCTCGTTCTGCAAGGCTTATCCCGAGATCGAAGTGGAGATCGCTGCCAGCGAGGAGCGAGTAGATCTCGCCGCCGGAGGATTTGACGCCGGCATCCGGATGGGTCAGTTCATCGACGCCGACATGATTGTGGTCAGGCTTTCCCAGCCCTTCCCGTTCGTCGTTGTCGGGAGTCCCGATTATCTGCGCGCACGGACACGACCGAAGCTTATCGACGACCTGCGTGGCCATGCCTGCCTGCGTCTGCGCCGGCCGAACGGATCAGTCGTGCCGTGGTCGTTTCTCGACGGCAACAGAACGATCGAGGCAGTCGTCTCGGGTCCGCTTGTCGCGCACGATTATCCGACGCTGATCGAAGCGGCAGTGGAGGGTTTGGGACTTGCGCAGGTGCCTGGCCCACCTGTTAAGGCTCATATCTCGGAGGGCCGATTGCAGGCGGTGTTGACGCGCTTTGGCACGACAACGCCCGGCCTTTTTCTCTATTATCCGAGCAAGCGCCAAATCTTGCCGAAACTGCGCGCTTTCATTGACCATCACGCCAAGTCTCGGCGCCGTTGACGCCTGCACTCACTGGGCCGCCCCGGTGTGGCGGTCAGCGCCCGCGGAAGGCAGGAGCACGCTTTTCCCCAAGCGCCCGGAAATATTCCTGGTGATCGTCGCTCTGAGCCAATCGAGCCAGTTCAGGAAACAGCGCCGCGTACGCGGCTTCCTGACCTTCGCTCAGCGCGCGATGGGCCGAGGCGATTGTCGCTCGAATTCCAAGCGGAGCCGCGGCCGATATCTTGCGAGCGACTGCGATCGCCCGATCAAGTTGCTTTCCGGGCGGCGTCACGTATTGAACCAATCCCATTCGGTAGGCCTCATCGGCGCTCCATTCGTCGCCTGTCAGCATGTAGCGCATCGCATTCGCCCAACCCGCCTCCCGGACGAACGTGATCGGTGCACCCCCAGCAGGGAAGTGTCCGCGGGTGACCTCTGGTTGGGCGAACACGGTATCGCTCGCTGCAACGCGGACATCTGCCGCCAGGAAAAGCTCATGGCCTGCACCCTGGCATTTGCCCTGGACGGCGACGACGAGTGGCTTCTGCCTGCGAGGAGGTATCGTGCCGACGGGATTGATGAACTCAGACATTTCCGGGAACTTGCCCGTGCGCAAGACTGGCGCCCAGCTGTCAGGATCGAGCACACCGCCAACGAAGTCGGAGCCTTGGGAGTAGAGGACTGCGACGCGCAGCGCGTCATCGTGGTCGAGCATATACATCAGGCGACCCAAGCCAATGACGCTTGATAGGTCGACACCGTCGGTCTCCTGCCGAATGCCGATCAGCAGAATTGAGCCGTCCACGCGTTCCACTCTGACATTGCTTGGCATTGTGCCCGAACCCGTTGGAGCAGAGGCAACCGGGGATTGGACCTGCGCAGAACTCGGGCCCCCAAGCAGAACCGTGGCGCCTGCACTTGCAGCTAGAAACGCTCGGCGATGTATTCCGCCCGCGTTCTGCTCAGAAAGCCGTCGAGAAGGCGGCGAATAAACTTCTTTCTGGTGGAGTTCATCGCGCTTTGCGGGGATGTCGTTCATCTCAGTGTCTCCTGTGAGAGCTTTGAAATTGCTGAGGAGAGATAGGACGCATGCTCGACAGGGGCTATCCAGGATAAAACTCACAGGGCGTGAAGGAGAACTTCACAGTCAAATGATATGGCGAGCGACATTCATTCCTGCGATGTCAAGCCATGAGATGACTCGCCTCGCCCCGAATTCGCGCCGCTGAAGAAGCTCACCGGCGCCAACGACGGCAATCTCGGCGCGCATATCGAGACGCTGGCCAAGGCGGGCTACGTGTCGGTGGAGAAGGCCTTCGTCGGCTGGAAGCCGCAGACGACCGTCACCGCCACCGCCGCCGGCCGCGTCGCTTTCGCGCGGCATGTTGCGACATTGCAGGAGATCATCGCGGGGAAGCAGAGCTAGGACGTGTGCTCATAAACGTCGGCTTACTAACGCAAAGCGGAAGTCTCCCACCACGGGCGTGATCGACGGCTTGTGTGAAGGGTTTCGGATGCCGGCCGCATGATTGACGGCGCGGCACATTCGGGCGGCCGGCGTCCGAAAGCCTCCAAGGGAGGAAACCGCGCATGGTGGGCAGGACTGGTGCGGCAGGCTCTATGGGGATTTGGGCGCTGCAGGCGAGCTGGGTGATGGAGTTTGAGGCGATGCAGCGAGCTGCGTGACGGTGGCGCGGTCGGTGATTGGGCGGTGGGCGTTGTCGAACGCGATCAATGCTCGACGGGTGGGCGACGACCGATGAGCGTTCGGGTGCGCTCTGCCGTGGCCGGTCGATGAGCGGCGGGCATGACGAGCAGGTTTGCGGAATGGCCGATGCGCGGTCATGAGGTGTCGATCCTGATGGCGCTGATTGGCGCGGTCGATTGACGGTGCGGCATTGCACCTCGCTCAAAAACCTCGATGACGATCATGCGGCCGCCGCAGCATGGACACGGCGGCTTGCCGCTGTCGACGATGGTCTCGGTCGGTTCATCCTCACGATCGCTGACGGCGAGCAGTTCGCGCGCGCGTGCGACATTGTCGGCGCAGACGCCCCGTGCCAGCAGGCCGTAATGGCGGATGCGGTGAAGGCCTTTTGGCAGCACGTGGATGAGGAAGCGGCGGATGAACTCGTCTGTCGCAAGCGTCATCCGCTTTTGACGGTCACGGCTCTCGACGCGGTAATCCTTCCATCTGAAGGTGACGCTGTGCCGGTCGAAGGCGATCAGGCGGCTGTTGGCGATGGCCACGCGGTGGGTATAGCGCGACAGATAGGCCAGCACGGCGTCGGGACCGCCGAACGGACGCTTGGCGTAGACGACCCAATCCGTCTTGCGCGACTCTGCGAGCAAAGCGGCGAATGACTGCGCCGCGGCGAGATGAGCGTCGTTGCCGAAGAAGCTCAGGCGCCCGGCCTGGTGGAGGGCGGCGAGGCGCTCCAGGAACAGCCGCCGGAACAGGCGTGAGAGCACGCGCACCGGCAGGAAGAACCCCGGCCGGCAGGACACCCAGCGCTGTCCGTCGGGCGAGATGCCGCCGCCCGGCACGATCATGTGCACATGCGGGTGGTGGGTCATGGCCGAGCCCCAGGTGTGCAGCACGGACGTGATGCCGATCCTGGCGCCCAGATGCTTCGGGTCTGCGGCGATCGTCAGCATCGTCTCGGCCGAGACCTTGAACAGCAGATCGTAGATGGCAGCCCTGTTGTGGTAGGCGATGTCGGCCATCCGAGCCGGCAGCGTGAACACGACGTGATAATATGGCACCGGCAGCAGCTCGGCTTGGCGGTCGGCGAGCCACTGCTTCGCCGCGGCGCCCTGGCACTTCGGGCAGTGCCGGTTGCGGCAGGAATTGTAGGCGATGGACGTGTAGGCGCAGTCCTCGCAGCGGGCGACATGGCCGCCGAGGGCTGCCGTGCGGCAGCTCTCGATCGCCGACATCACCTTCAACTGGTCGAGGCTGACATGGCCGGCATGGGCCTGACGCCATGCCGGACCATGGCCGCGGAAGATATCCGCAACCTCCAGAGCCGGACGAGACACGCCGGCCCCGCGTCAGCCGGGCGGCCGGGCCTCCTTCAGCTTGATCGCGATGTGCTCCAGCGGGCTCATGACCTCGCTGATCGTCTTGGTGGCGACCCGGGTGTAGAGCGCCGTGGTGTCGAGCTTGGCGTGACCGAGCAGCACCTGGATGACGCGGACATCGATGTTCTGCTCCAAGAGGTGGGTGGCGAAGCTGTGCCGCAAGGTGTGCAGCGAGACGCGCTTGTTGATCTCCGCCATCTGCGCGGCGGCGTGACAGGCGCGATTGAGCTGGCGCGTGGTCATCGGCTGCGCCGGATCGCGGCCCGGGAATAGCCAGCCCTGCGGTCGCGCCACCTTCCACCAGGCGCGTAGCAGCTCAAGCAGGCTGGGCGACAGCATGACGTTGCGGTCCTTGCCGCCTTTGCCCTGTTCGACGCGGATGATCATCCGCTTGCTGTCGATGTCGGAGACCTTGAGCGAGACCACCTCGGCGGCGCGCAGACCGGCGCCATAGGCCGCGCTCAACGCCGCCTTGTACTTGAGCCCCGGTGCGGCATCGAGCAGCCGCGCCACCTCCTCGACGCTCAGCACCACCGGCAGCTTGCGCGGCTCGTGAATGACGTGGGTGTGCTCGACGATCTCGTGGCGCTTGAGCGTGACCCGGAAGAAGAACCGCAATGTCGAGACGGTCTGGTTGATGGTCGGCACGCCAACGCCGCTCGATGCCAGATGCAGCTGGTAGCGCCGTACGTCTTCAAAACTCGCCGTATCGGGTGATCGCCCGAGGAACGCAGCGAAGTTCTTGACCCTTTGCACGTAGTCATGTTGGGTCTTCGGCGCGAACTTGCGGATCGTCATGTCTTCGATCATGCGCCGGCGCAGCGGGCTCACTGCCTCGTCGGTCATGGGGATGCTCCTGTCTTGGGTGAAGGTTGCGAACCCCTCATCTCAAGACAGGACGCCTCGTTGCGCTATCCTCTCAGCCGTGCTGCCGGCCGTCGCGCCCTACCGCGCGAGCGGTTTAGTCCGTTGACCCGTTGCGGACCTGCGCCGGCCTGCTACCTAATGGCAGCTTCTGACCGAAGGCGGTCATCGCATGGTCTCTACTTCTCCGCCCGCGAAACGGCTCTGGATTCACCCCTCGCTCCGCCGGACGAGACGATGGCGCTTTCCCGGAACGGCGCACGGGTAGGTTGGGGCGCCGACAATTCCTGGCAATACATCCGATCGATCTTGCGCTGCATAAGCGCATAGCAGTCGCATGCGACCCTCTCGAGCCGCGCCCGATCGATCTCAACAAATCCGCGCCGGTCGGAGGGGACGGCTCCGGCCTCGCGTAGCTTGCTCATCGTCAGAGTCACTGTCGTCCGCCGCACCCCAAGCAATTGCGCAAGCGCCTCCTGCGTCACCGGGAGGAGGTCATCGGGAACGCGGTCGTGAAGCTGCAGAAGCCACCGCGCCATGCGGCCATCCACCCGGTGCAGCGCGTTGCAAGCGGCTACGTGCTGGAGTTGCAATAACACCGCGCGGGCGTGGAGCTGAACAACATTCCTGATGGCCGCGCTTTGCGCATAGGCATCCCGAAATTTGGCGGCGGAAATCAATGATGCTGTGCCCGCCATGCGTGCAATCGCGGTCACGGATGAAAGCGATGGGCCGAGTACGGAGAAAGAGGCCAAAGCGCCTTCCCGTCCCATCAAGGTGGTTGCGACCGTTTGCCCGTCCGGCATATCGAGCATGAAGGCGATTGCGCCGCTATGGGGAAAATAGACCGGGTCCATCTCGTCGCCCGAGCGCACCAAAACGGCATCTGGCCCAAAGGAGACCTTCCGGAAGTGGGGCGTGAGCAAGCCGAGATCCGCCGGCGGCAGCGCCGCCAAAAGCCGATTCCCGATGCCGGTACGGTAGAGGGTCACGATGCTTTCTCTTGTGAAAGAGCATCCATTGAACGCCGGTATCCATCTCTTTCATTCACTATGATTATCCGAATACGAGTTGCGCGAAACGCAACTATCCAAACAGAGCCATTGGTCGAGATCAAGCACGGACATTTGCGGAGACACTGCCGGCGTCTCGCCGCGCAAGCAGGATCTTGCATACATCATACTATTCACGCCCGTTGTGCGACTCGGCGAGCGAGGCCTGCGGGATGATCGAGCGATGATGGTTCCGGAAGCGCCCGCTCTTGGCTTCCTAACTGACGTCTTCAGCTCGTAGGATGGGTTGAGCCCTTGCGAAACCCAATCGCTTCTCTATCCCCGTTCTCCGAAATCGCGGCCGTCATGCGACTGATCGCCGGCCCAATCGGCCGGGTAATTGCCGAGCTTTATGTGGCGATGAAACGAGGAGGGCGCCCAGTCACGGACTCTGTCGACGAGCCCGTGCTTGACCGGATTGATATGTACATGCCGCGCGACATCGGCTTCGTCGCGAATGGTATGCTCCCAATATCTGCGTTGCCAGATGCCCCGTTCACCTCTAGCCGCGCGGCTTGGGCATATTCTCTCGTTGCGCGCCAGACCGCGCGAAAAGGTGGATTTGATCAACTGCCAGCGCATTGCAAAAATCGGCATCACCTTCTGGCAACGTCCACACCGTGTGAAGGTGATCGGGCAGCACCACGATGGCATCGGTCGTGAATGGATGGCGTCGGTGCGTTTCACGAAACGCCGTGCGCAACAACCCGATATGATCCGTCAGCAACGCTAGCTTCCGCTCCGCGAGGTTGACGGTGAAGAAGAAACACCCACCCCAAACGAAGTTGCGGCGGTACGAGGTCATGACGGGACGTTACCACGAAACAAGTGCGATGGGTTTCGCAAGGGCTCAACCCATTCTACGGGCTAAATGGTATCAACTGCGCTGGCTTTGGAAATTAGTGCACTGTCTGGCTTGCAGGCAGTTCCGGCCTCCGTAGACTGCCGTTTCGATCGATTCTTGGGCACCCCATGACCTTCAACGCGCAAGTCTTCCGGGTATTCATCGCCTCCCCATCCGATCTGACCGAGGAACGCGACGCCGCGACCGAGGTAATAAATAACTGGAACGCCCAGCACGCCGCTGCAGAAGGCGTCGTCCTGTTACCGGTTCGGTGGGAAACCCACGCGCGGCCGCAAAGCCGAACCCGACCCCAACAGGCCATCAACGACCAGCTTGTATCCAAGTGCGATATCTTGTTCGGGATGTTCTGGACGCGCGTCGGGACCAGCACTGGCGTTGCCGAATCCGGGACCATCGAGGAGTTCGATCAGTTCGTCGCGGCCTCAAAGCCGGCTCTTCTCTACTTCTCCCGGCGGCCCATTGACCCCGCCCGGATTGACGCAAAGCAACATGCGAAGCTCAAGGCGTTCAAGAAGCAGACCCTGTCCAGTGCGCTGGTCGGCGAGTTCGCCACAATACAATCCCTGAGGGACCAACTCCTCCGAAACCTCACGGACCAGGTGCGTGAGCTCAAGGTCGATAAGCCGAAGCGCGACCGGCTTGAACAGCAGCGACGAATGACGGAATTGTTCAAGCTCCACAAAGACGAGAACATCAGCCCAGAAGAGTTCGCGAAGTTCAGTGAGCAGATGCTCGGGGCAAAACGTTCGAAAGCCCAAACATCAGATCCTATCAAGCCCGGTGAGACCGGGCCGAACGGCCACCCCATCATTTACCTGAAGAACGGCGACAAGGTTGAAGTGCTGCCCAACGACGAAGACCCCGATGGCGAGCCGTGGCACATGATCTTGCGTCGGAACGACAAAGACCTATTGGCCGCGCGCGAAGAGTTTTGGGAAAAGGTCTGGTGGAATCGGCACATGATCTGGCTGGAGAGGCTGGCCAGCGGAGAAGAGAAACTTAAGGAAGCTCAAAAGACGATTTTCGCGACCGCCAGGAAAGCAGCACGACGTATCGAGCGCAAGTACGGCAAAAAGAACCTCGGTTGGGATACGTTCGACTGGGGCATGGTGAACGGGAAGCTATCGGCGCTTAACTGGGTGCTGGGAGACGAGTGGGATTTCCTAGATACCTGACAATCAAAGCCCCCCGAAATAGGTATAGCCCGGTGACAGCTCGAAGGCACCACTTCGTCTCTCAGTGCTACCTGAAGAATTTTGCCGGGCCGCATAAAAAGGTGCCGCAGATACGGGTGTACGACCGCGTCAGCAAGTCTGCATTCCGTACAGGGATCGACAACGTCGGTGCAGAGCGCGACTTCAACCGGTTTGAGGCCGAAGGTGAGCCGCCCGATGCTTTCGAGAACTCGATGGCCGGGTTTGAAGGCGAGCTAGCCGGCGCACTGGGGCGAATCATCGCCACGCGTTCGCTCTCAAACGACGACGACCGGGCCTACCTGTTGAACTTCATCGGGCTGCAAGCGCTCCGTAGTCCACGCCTACGCGAGATGATGCGGTCGGCCCTTGAGCAGACAGCGAAGATTACGATGGACCTCATCCTCTCGTCGCGAGAGTCGTACGAACGCCACGTGAAGACAACGCGCGCGGCCGGCTCGGTTTTGCCTGAAGTCGGCTACGAGGAAATGAAGAAGTTCTTCAAGTCTGAGCAGTACCGTGTTGAGGCTAACCGTGAGGCTCAGATTGAGCGCGAGATGCAAGTATTTGAGAGCACCTTGCCGTTACTCTTCCGTAGAGGATGGCGTTTGCTTCGTGCGCCGGGCGATTCGGGTGGATTCATCACATCAGATCACCCATTCACTTTGATGTGGTCGGACCCGAAGATGCGCGGTGGTTTCTACGGCCCTGGCCTTGCTTTACCGAACACGGAGATTGTCTTTCCAATTTCTCCCGCCCTCGCTGTTATCGGTGCTTTTGAAGTTGAGAACGGGGAGCAGGATGTCAACGAGGTGGCTGTCGCCTCATTGAACGGAGCTACCATTGCCTATGCCGAGCGCCAAGTTTACGCGCTCGACAGGAACTTCAAATACTCTATGCAGTACCACGAGCCGCTTCGCACTGAAGCGGACCTGATGACTGACACTCGTTTCCTGTATCGCCGGGCTGAATCGAAGAGCGAGCCACAGGAATGATCGTGCCAACGAGCCACGCCAAAGGAATCGCTGAAATTCTAAAACGGGTCTATTTGCTTTTGCAGTTGCTGTTACAAATCCTTCCAACGTTCGTTGCGGCGTTCAGCATCGGCAATGTTCGTCGTTCCGCCGAAAGCGGAGATAGATTCCAGAGCGTGGTCGATCGTTCTGCGCATGGCGCGGCCCGATGGATCCGGCTCGCGGCTTCGGGATTGCGGACAGTGCACTAATCGGTGTCAACTGATGAATTACGGTGACAGTGCACTAAATAGTATCAGCTGCACCGACTTTGGAAATCAGTGCACTCTCGCCTTAACACCTAAATGCCGGTTCCGCGGCTTTGCTTGTAAACCCGGCGCTCGCTTCGGGCTCTCAGCGACACCCGAAGGTGCATGTGACATTGACGTTCACCTCCTGCGGTGGCGGGTTGATGCTCTGGAGGGACCGGCTCATTTCCATCAGTCCCTCGGAGACCCTCCGGGAGCGCTCTGCCTTCTGCTGATCCTCTACGGCAGCTTGCTGACGATAGTAGAGAAGGTTCTTACGACACTGGGTGTAGGCCTCAGTGCCCTTGCCCGCCGACAACTGCCTGCAAGAAGCATCGTCTTGAGCTTCCATCTTAGCCGCTCTGACGCCGGCATCTTCGGTGCTCACGCAACCGGAGAGCATGACAAGTCCCACGGCCAACACAACAATGCGCATTTCAGATGATTCCCCAACCCCACTATCCTCGCTGACGATTAGTTGGCGAAGTACACTGCTGGCAAGTCGAGATAGGGGTTCCTCCTCAAGGAACGCTTTCGCTGTGAATGAGTGCGCCGACGTCCTCCACCAGCCATGCAAGATGGAATCGGTGGGAGTTCCGACGTGTGCGTGGTGCCCTCGTTGCGGCCTCGTAACGGATTGATCTAAGGTTCGTTGCGGCGTTCAGCTCGGCAATTCGTCATTCCGCCGAGAGCGGAAATAGCTTCCGGACCGTCGCCAACCGATCTGCGCATGGCCCGGCCCGATGGATTCCGGGCTCGCGCGCAGGTGGGCGCGCTTCTGAACGACGGGGAGTTCGCGGCAACACCCCCTTGAGCCCCACCCCGATTC
>NZ_JBVVPN010000020.1:132229-164340 GCF_055811035.1 Bradyrhizobium sp. MI1.10 | reverse complement strand
AGCACGCGCCTTCAAAAGCCAAGCCGACGTTCTGAAGTCAAAAAGGCGAGCAGGCAAGAAGAGACGGTGAACTTGATGCTTGAAGAACAGCTGTAGAATACTTGGCAATTGGTTGCGCAAGCAGGCTTCATTTATCCTGTTCTCGCCGAAGGAGGTGATGACCTTCGCATGCTGCCCTTGTCGCTGCGGAAAGAGCAACTTGGCACGTCTGCTGGCGCGGCGCCCTGAAGGTGTCTTCATCAATCCTTTTGAACGTGGCGAGCTTGGGCCTGATCTGTTTCGAGCTGCCTGCAACTTGGGGCTGGAAGGGCTGGTGTCTAAGCGCAGAGACCGGCCCTATCAGGCCGGACGGAGCAAGTACTGGGTCAAAGTGAAGAATCCGCAAACATCCGGCGATGGAACGCGAGCTGTGAGCAGAGCGGCAGGTCCGATCTGCAACTAACAGCGGACCTCAACGGCCGATTGGACCACTTCGCCTTGGGACCAAGAGGCGACCTCGCGCTTGGTTTCGAAAGGCCGTCCGTCTTGTCAGCGTCAATAAACGCCTATCAGCTTCAGCCCCGCGACGATCAGCACGCAGCCAAGAGCCTTCAGGATCACTCCCGGATGCCATCTGATGCCGAACGTCGTTCCGACAATTGCACCTAGGCCAGCGGCGATGGCGTAAATCCATAAGTCGGACGGCAACGATTGCACTATGGCCACGTTTCCGAGCAGACCGGCAATCGAATTGCAAAGAATGAAGACAGCCGCGACGCCGGAAGCGGTACGTGCGTCGGACCATCCGAGAAAAAGCAGAAGCGGAGAAAGGAAGATGCCGCCGCCGGTGCCCGTGAGGCCGGAGAGAAAGCCGATGCCGATCCCACAAAGCACCCCAGCCCAAATCGGCGGATCGCGCGGATCGACGCTCGGCTTAAGCTCACGTGGCCACAGCAACCGCGCGCCGCCTAATAGCAGCACAACGCCGACCAAGGGACGGTAGTACGCGCCCGGCAGGTGTACCGAGCCGCCTAGTGCTGCGAATGGTATGGCGCCAACCAAAAACGGCCAGAGCGTGCGCCAACGGAATAGACCAGCGCCCACAAAACGGAATGAAGTGAACGCCGATACCAGAATGTTGAGGGCAAGCGCGGTTGGCCGCATCACGGCCGGAGAGATGCCGAACAGCGCCATCAAAGCGATGTAGGCCGATGCCCCTGCATGGCCGACAGATGTATAGAGCACCGCGCCAAAACAAATGCAGGCGGCAAGCAGCAGTACCGAAAGCTCAGGCATGGCACGACTCAGGTGGCGTTTGAACTAAAACCCGAACCGTCGTGCCGGTCTGCTTCGCGGCTCTGCTTACGGCAGGCTGCGGGGCTCGTCTTTTCCTAGACTAAACGCCTTGGAAAATCAAACTGACGCCGATGCCGATGCACTGCATATGGTCCTCGACCGCTTGCGCGCGGCAAGTCAGCTATGGGCCACAAGTGACTCACCGACTTAACTGCGTGGCCCCCAGAGGATAATAGCGGCTCCAACAAGGCATATGGACGCTCCGGTTAGGTCCCACCTGTCGGGGCGTATGCCTTCAATGGCCCAAAGCCATGCAAGCGAAGCTGCGATGTAGATGCCGCCGTATGTTGCATAGGCGCGCCCTGCGGCGACACTTTCAACCAAGGTCAACAAGTAGGCGAATGCGATCAGGGACAATAGTCCAGGACACAGCCACCAGATGGGCTTCTGAAGACGTAGCCAACCCCAGAATGCGAAACAGCCCGCGATTTCGGCGATAGCTGCAAAAACGTAAACGATGCCGGTCTTCATAGAGTGACGTTTCCACAAGACCCGCCGCTGTTCAAGTCAGCGGGTCGCCTCGCGGCTATCAGGCTCGGAGCGCCCGGATCAGCGGCTTTTCTATCAGCGGCCACATCAGCGAAATCGTCATAAACACTGTTGAGGCAATCATCATGATTAGCG
Source organism: Bradyrhizobium sp. MI1.10 (assembly GCF_055811035.1). Taxonomy (NCBI): domain Bacteria; kingdom Pseudomonadati; phylum Pseudomonadota; class Alphaproteobacteria; order Hyphomicrobiales; family Nitrobacteraceae; genus Bradyrhizobium; species Bradyrhizobium sp. MI1.10. Next base: position 162,381 of record NZ_JBVVPN010000020.1, on the reverse strand, counting down.
TAGCGGCAGCCGGCTTGCGCCCAGTCCGGCGCACCTGCCACGCCAGCCAACCCCAGGCCCCCGTCACGGCGAAGATAGAGAGCACGGTGATCCACAGGTGCATGTGGACCAGCGACGACAACAACGAGCCGGTGCTGGCGAGAATGGTCGCCGGCAGGGTGAACGGCAAAACACAACAGGCTCCGCATGCGACCGCACTGGCCGATAAGGTGATGGCCGTTGCGCCGGCAGCCTTCGCGCCGGGCGGCTCATTCGGAGCCGGCTTGACCGGCGAACATGCGCAGGACGGTGTCTGAGCTGACCATGTCGGCACGTTGACAACGAATTTCTCGAATAGCACGTCTGCCGCCTCTCTTGCTCCCTCCGGCGCGGTGATGGTCAGATGAACTTCGTGCGTCGTTTCCTTGAAGTCGAACTGAAGAAATGCGCAGCACGCCTGTTCGCCTCGCACCATTTCGCGCACACGGGACACCGCCTCCGGCGCGTACGTTAGCTTCAGAACCAAACCTTCGCGTTGATGCGCGATAAGGGCGTCCCTGTTGAGATTGGCGATCCAGGCGAGGCGATCTTGCATCTCGCTGGACGTTAGCGTGCAGGCGATTGGCGCGGCTTCGACGACGGACATCGGCTTCTCCTTTATGTGAGTTGCCGCGACCCTACATGCTCAAGTAACTTGAGGTTCAAGCGAAAAGAACGGTGGGAAAGCCAAGGAGATGAAGCCTCTCAAGATAGGAGCCCTGGCGACGCAGACGGGCACGAGCGCTCCGACGATCAGATATTACGAGGAGATTGGCCTGCTGCGCTCAGCAGGTCGCCAAGCCGGTAACCAGCGGGTTTATGACGAGTCGGACGTGAGGAGCCTGACTTTCATCCGGAGGTGCCGCGACTTCGGCTTTTCAATCGACCAAGTCCGAGAACTCGTCGCGCTTGTTCAAAATCCCAACAGTTCGTGCGTCAGTGCGCGCAATCTCGCGCAGGCGCACCTCCTTACGGTGCGCGCCAAGCTCGCCGAGTTGAAGGCGCTTGAGCGGAGCATCGCCGCATTCGTCGCGAACTGCGATGCGTCCTGTGCTGGTGGCCCCGGTCCCGAATGCGTGATCCTTGACGATCTATCGAAGCGCCAATCCGATACACCCAAAGCCGCGACACGCATTGGATGTGGCTAGAGGACGGCGCTCTTGAAGTCAGCCTCGGAAGTCGAACTACGCAATCGCGACTTCCGCTTTTCCCCCGATATTGTTGCAAAAGTCGATTTTCGCCGATGACCAAAATTCTGCGGGCCGTGGGCGCATCTTTCGCGTACAAGATGCGAGGGACCTCACGGCCTCACGCAAAATTCACAGGCGACTTCGGTAACGCGATTGAGGTCATACGAATCAGCGATCGCTCGCTGCTTAGTGTTCTCGCGAAAAATCTTGAGCCCTGCAACTTTCGACTTTTGCAACACAATCCCCCCAATAGCAGACTAACGGCCCTACGGACTCCTTGATGCGCTTAGAGCCATGATCGGCCAGTTAATGCAACGTTGCGGACGGCCGCTCCGTCATCGCCTCGACAAATTGCCGCAAGCTGTCCATAGCTTTGGTCCGCCACGCCTCCAACTCGCCGGCGTATTTCGACAGAGCCGCACGAAACTCTTCCCCGTCAATGTCGGCGCCGCGCGCAAGCAGACGGCGCGCATAGGCGGTGAGCGCAAGATCGCGATGGCGGCGCAACTCGGCGTTTGCTTCGTCTAATATTTTCATTTCGTGCCCCGCTTCACAGCCAGTCGCCAAAAATTTCCGCCTTCACCCGGCCGTACGCCGATGTTTTCCGCGTCGGTATGCCAAACTGAACCCGCATGCGTGACGAACGAACCCGGCGGATACGTCCGCGATGCATCCCAAATGCCCAAGTAACGCAGCGTCGGGCGCGACTCGAGTTCCTTGAGCCGCTCTTTCAGCGGCGTGATTGCTGCCAGCACGAAATCGCCGATCACCGGTGCCAGCGATTTGACGAGGCCTTCGATCTCGGCTCGCCGTTGTGGCGAAACCTTCGCTTCGATCGCACGGCGCTCTTCGGGAGTTGGGACGTTCGTCATTTACACATGCTTGATGTTGGGGGCGCTCCCATGGCGTCGCTCATACGCAAGCGACAGCCGAGCTTGCTCGCGGACCAACGCGCGACACGCTCGCATGTTGTCAGGATCATCGCGGTGCCAGAGCAGCTCGCGGATTTGCTTGGTTATCCGATTGATTGCAATCAGATCATCGGCTTCCGGCAAAATGCGAACCACCGAACGCGCCATCTTGCGGGCAACCAAACGGCGGCCAGTTTCCAGTTCACTCGCTGTTAGCCTGATGACCATTGTCGTCCCCTCTTCATTTCGAAGTCGACCTCTCAATAGCAGATCGCGATCTCAACCCTCGTTACGCCGTAACCCTGCGAGTTTCCGCAGCGCCAGTTTCAACGCTTTCGAGAGTTCTTTCCGATCCGCCTCGTTCCATTCCTGCAGCACGCCCTGGCTGCGAAGCCAGTCTACGTCGTTCCCGTCGAGATCGATCGCAACTCGCACAGCGCCGATCGCCTGGCGCGCGCGGTGTTCCCGCATGCGCTGGGCGGCGGCCGTCGGTGCAAGGTGCGCCTTCGCCTTGGTTTTCACGGTGGACCTCCGGGGCTAAATGCCGTCAACATGGGCAACCCCCTTCTAGGAATCTGATCCCATTGCATATGGACCGCCCCGTGCGGTCTAAGGGTCCCGGACGCCAGATTTTCGACCGCCCCCCGGTGCCTCCACTGTTCGCTGATCTCGCGGAGAGCCATCGCTCCAGCCCCTGGGACGCAGCCCACGACAGCGACCCCCCGACGCCGTCCCGATGACCGATGACCTGACCTGACCCGAAAAACGCCCTTTCTCTCTAAACCTACTTTCTCCCTGCCTTTTGCCTTCCCTCCCTTCATTTTCTCATTTCTCCAACCAAGAGGATTAAAACTGGTCACTACGGTCACTACTGCTCGAAAAACGAATGCAGCCAACACCTTGAGTCAGTGACCGCCTCGATGACACGTCGCGCCTCATCGGCACTTTCCCGGTCACTGGTCAGTGACCCGAACTTCATCAACATCACCATTCGGGTCATTCGTGACCCGATTTGCGTGATGCTCGCGCATCTTGGTCACGCTCTGCTTGTTGTCCCAGGACGGCGGGATCAGCCCATTGACCTCGCTCGCCGGATCGGTGGCGTTGCCGACCTTGCCCTCGAACAGCCGGCTCTGGTAACCGACCTTGTGATAGTCGAGACCCGCGTCGTTGAGCGCGACACCGCAATAGTACCGCCTCTTCCCGTCGCGCATTTCCTTCCTATCCATACCGATGCGACCATCGCTGATCGCCTGCAGGGCCTTGCTGATCGCATCATTGCTCGGCAGGCGCCGATCTTCGCCCTTCATCTCCACGAACCACGCCGAATGCGCCAGACAGAAGTCGACAATCTTGATGCGCGCGAGCGGATCGTACTCAACACACTCGTCCAGGAAGCCCGCCGCGAGGTTGCTGTCGTTGTGGATGGTCCTGGCGGTCTCGGCGATGCTGTCGGTGCTGGCGATGGCACCGCGCTCCAGCGCCCTCCGCAAGCCCGCCACGGCCCAATTGAGAACGCCGGGCAGCTCGGTGGCGACGATGAACGCGCCGGGCTTGTCGAAGCCGCGCCGGATCGCTTCGGCCGCCACGCCGACCGGCTTCGTCACATCGAACTTGCGGGTCACCTCGATGACGATCATGCGCTCGACGATCGCGCGCGTCGCTTCCTTGAACTGCGGCTGGAAGTTGGTTGCCCAGAAGATCGGCGCGCGCACGGTCCGCGTCAGCATCGGCCCACTCTTGATGTTGATCTGAACCGGCTCGCCCGTGACGATGGCCTTGACCGTCTGCGACATGTGCCATTGGCCGCTGAAGGCTTCATGCAGCACCCAGGGCGCGCGTCGGACGAACGGCATCGTGCCATGGGGGTTGCTATCGACGGTGCCGATGCCGGCAGTGATCGGCCGGTCGCCGAACAGCCCGGCGGTGACATCGAGCACACCGGATTTGGCGCGGTTCTCATTGCCCCAGAACACGCAGGCTTTGCGCAGGCCGCGCGCCTTCTTGTCGATCAGCGCGGCGCCCATCAGCTCCTGGACCACGCCGACCAGGGCGCGCTGCTCGGGCTCGGGGCGGTCGCCGAACATGTCGGCGATCATGGTCTCCCACCACGGGCATTTGGCCTCGGGGTCATACTCGACCTCGACGCGCCACGTGCAGAAGTGATCCGGCCGCGCCTTCTCCAGCGCGCCCGTGCGCGGATCGACCAGACCGGAGCGTGTCGGAATCTTGCCGTGCTGGTCCCAGGGCAGTTCGCCCTCGCGCCACAGCTCCGGCCGGCGCAGAATCCAGTTGCGGGTTTCGTTGACCAGCTTGGTGCCGGTCTTATAGCCGAGCTGCTCGAAATTGTGCTCGATCCGCACATCGAGCCATTTGGTTCCGGTGCGCAGCTCCCAGACACCACCAGTGTAGAACCATGAGCCGTCATCGTTGTTGATCAGCTCTTCGCCTTCACTCTTGAAATGGGCGATGACCGCCTTGCCAATTGCAATATGCAGCTCGGCGCCCTTCGGTGGCACGGGCGTGGTCACCGGCATCTTGATGACATTGCTGGTGCCGCTCGCGTCGGTGCCGGTGGCACGCTGCTCGGCCTCGATCTTGCCGGCGCCGCCAGTGACCGCCTTCAGCTCGACGCCGTTGCGTTCAACGCGCTCGGCTTTCTTCTTTTCGGGCGGATGCTTCTTGATCCAGTCGTCGCACATCTTGACGATGTTGCGTTCCTCGATGCGCCAGTTCCAACGCTTGCCGTAGTCGCCGGCTGCACGATGGGTATAGGCGAGGATGGTGGCGACAACCTCGTCCTTCGGCACACCCTGGTTGAGCAGCGCGGCGCTGCACTGCAACTGGGTCTGGTGGATCGCGGCATCGCCGCCACCCATGAAAATCATGCCCTCCAGGCGTTGCTGCACGTCGATCGGCGGTTTCAAGTTGAAGCGCTTGCCGTATTCCTCGAAGAATGCGAATTCATCCCCGGCGCCGGCCGGCAGTGCGTGCTCGCGCACCTTGCGCAGCATGACCGGCGATTGCTCGCTCAGCCACTCCTCCAGTTCTTCAATGTCATAGCGCCGCTCGGGATGCAGCTCGATGATCTCGACCTCGCGCCACGCGCCGTTCTTGGTGTTGTGCGAGCCCGGCAGGCGCAGCACGCGCGCGACCTCGCACACCGGCAAATCGCCGGCCGTGACATCGGCGAGCTGGCGCAGCGCCGCCTCGATCCGCTCCATGTTGTCTTGCGTCGGCAGTGCTTCCTTGAAGAGCCAGTAGCAGTGCACGCCACCGCCAGAGAACACGATGATGCTCGGCTGATACTTCAGCCGTGCGAGCTGCTTCAGCACATAGCCGCGCGCCTCAGCCGGATCATCCGGGCAATCATAGATTTTCGCGAAGTCCTCATCCGCCCACAGCGCGGGCGTCTCGACGACGTTATCCTTGCTGCGCTTGGCGCCGGCCTTGACCGTCGACATGCCGACGAACATGCCGCGTCCCGGCTTGTCCCACTTCTCCATGAAAGAGGCGACATGGCCGGCGTTGCGGGTCGCAACGTGGCGCTCCTGGCCTTCGCCGCGCTCATTGGTGAACGAGCAGAAGTAAGCCGGTTCGGTGGTGTGGGCGAACAACGCTTTGATGAAGTCCACAACGGTGACGCGCGGCGGAATGCGCGGGGGCGGCTCCTCCCACGGCTCAAAGAGGGGCGCGCGGTCGATGGTCTCGGCGAAATCCTTGTAGAAGTTTGTAAAGGCGTCGAAATGTGTGCTATCGAGCATAAGTGCATTTCCAAAGTTCACATGAAGATAAGACCAAGCTGTCACTTGGTTACGTAGATTGAAGGTCCCGCCGCTCACCACGGCGGGCCTTCGCATTTTTAGATTAGGCCGCATTCTCGCGCGCACGGCGCCAATCGGCAGCAGCCTCGCGCGAGATCAGCACGCGTGTGCCAAGTTTGAAAGTCGCGGGCATCATGCCCTGCGCTTTCAGCTTGTAAAAAAGCTGACGGCTGATGCGATGACGCGCGCAAAATTCGTCGACGCTGTAGGCGTCGGCGTCTTCAGTGCTTGATTTGGGTTGCTTCAGCTTGCGGCCAGTAACTTCCGGGCGCGCCATTCTCGTTTCTCCGCATTCATTTGGGTCCTCGGAGAATGAGCTGTTTTTGCAATTTGTGAAGTAGCAGCACGCCTCGTGCTGGTTGATAGCTCACACAAGCTGGTGGAAAGCGGTTCAAAAACCCTGTCACGACGCGAGCCGCCCAAGCGGAACAACTCTGCCGAGCGAGGCACGCGTCGAAATCGAGCAAGATCGCCCCACGGTGGGCAGTCGCGAGAGCGAGCGGAGCGCTCGACAACGTTCGTGAGATCAAACAGACGATCGCGCGACCTTCGAGGCGACAACGGCTGGCAAAGCGCCGCATGGGATGCAGCTAGGATGCCAGCGGGATGACGCTATCGCCATTCGGCGGTTCGTGTTGCAGCAGCGCCTTGCGTGAGATGTCGTCGCCGTGCTCGGTGATGTACTTCGAATAGTTCTTTTCGATCATCGCGACGCTGGTGTTGTGCAACGACGCCACGAGCCTGATCGGAATGTTCTTCAACAACATCCTGACAATCGAGCTGTGTCGCAACGCGTACACCCTCACGACGGCGGGATCGAGCCCGATCGCAGTGACGATCTTGTCGATCTGCCGATGATAGGTCTGGCCGGGATTATCGCCCCAGGGGCTGCCGTCGCTCTGCAAGAGCAGCGGCGCATCGCCATCGCGACCTTTCGCCGACTCCTTCAGCTTGGTCGCGAGCTGCGCCGTGATGGGCACGCTGTAGCGCTCGACTTTCTTCTTGGCGCGATTGCGTCCGCCGCCCTTGGCTGATTTCGGCATCGACAGTTTCGGCCGCACTGGATGGGCGTCCAGATCGGCAACGCGCAGGCGCACGGCTTGGCTTGGCCGCGCCCCTGTGATCGCCAGCGTATCGGTCAGCAGCCCCAACTTGTCATCCAGCCCATAGGCGGTGACGACGAATTCCCGCACTTTCTGATCAGAGAGGACGACGTTGCGGGCTTCCTGCGCATCCGGCAGGCCGGCGAGACCAACGTCCCACGCACGCTTATTCTGAATGCGCTGATCGTGCTGTGCAGCCACCTCCAGCGTAGCGCACAGGCAGCCGGCGAGTCGATTGACCGTCGAAGGCGCCATCTTGGTCAGCAGGCCGTCGCGCCATTTCCGCAACTCATTCGAAGTGAGCAGGGCGACCGGCTTGGCGAGCAGCACGGAGGTGAGATGCACGCGGGGCCATTGTGCGTTGTAGGAGTTGGCGCTGCGCGCTTTGAGATCGGCTTCATAGGCGGTGAGAGCGCCGTCCACCGTGACGGGTGCATTGTCGCCGGTGCCATGATCGCCGCGCGCCAAACGTTTCGCGGCGTCCTGCGCCTGGAAGAACGTCATGACGTCTTTGCCGTCAGAGTCCGCGAAGTCGTCGGCATCGGCGATGCGCTTGGTCCAGTAGGCACCATGACCGTTGCTCGACTTCACCACCCATGCGCCATTGGTACGATTACGCCGGTAGAGCAGCGAGACGCCCCGCGCCAATGACGGGCCGGGATATGGTTTTCGACGAACCTGCAATTTCAATCGCGCGCTGCGGCTTTCGAGAGCGCTGTGACGAACCTTGCGTGCCATGTGTGTCCCCGGTTTTGTCCCAATGGTGTGTGGGAATGCGGAGGAATGCCAATGGCATCATATGGCAGTAAGCTTCGTCCGATCAACGACATAGCGTGTACACCGGCGTCTCTGCGGGACCATCCGAATATTTATTTTCCCCTGCGCAGGGAAGGCCGAGTGTTCGGCGTCACCTGTATGCTGCTGTGCGGTCTCTTTGCGCTACACTTTCGCGCAGCGGACCGCGGGTGCCAGCCGGCACCCGGTCTTCCCTGCGCCCTCTTCACAGAGGAGGGCTACGAAAAAAGCAAAACTCGGGCATTTGGTGCCGCGAGAAGGCTGCTTCATGTGCGATTTGAGCGAGGGAATGGTGCTGCCAGACAGGATTGAACTGTCGACCTCTCCATTACCAATGGAGTGCTCTACCACTGAGCTACGGCAGCATGTGCTGGGGTAAGAATCGGCCGCCACGAGGGGCCTACCAAGCGGGCCGATATCTGCCACAAGCCCCCCTCCTGTGCAAGCTTGCTAGCTCCGCCAAAGCGATAAAATCGGGTCGATATCGGGGCCAAAATGCCTGTTTTGGCTCGAAACGGCCGACTTTCCGCGGATTCGGTTCCGATATCCCCACCCAACTGGCCAGTTGCCCGATGCGCCGGATTCGATCCATTTCGATTTTCGCACGATCGGATCGCGCGGGCCTCTTGAGCTGCCTTATTCCTCGGGCATGTTATCGCCGATCGCTGTAATGGACCCCGATGGCAGACGAGAACGACAAGAGCACGAGGCAGGACTCCAGACAGGCGAGGGCGTCCCGCGACGACCGGCTCAAATCGGCGCTGCGCGAAAACCTGAAGCGGCGAAGGATGCAGGCGCGCGAACGGGCCGCAAGTGGCGGCCGCTCGCAGAACGAAGATGATTCCCTAGATGAGGGGACCGCCGGCAAGATAGCCGACAAGACCGGCGACTAGAATTTTTTGGAGTGCATGGCCGTGGCAATGGGGCAGGACGAGCAGCAACGACCCGACGGTGACGCGCAGATGTCGCGGTTCACCCGCCCTGAGCAGACCTTTCCGGCGCTGACATCAGCCGAGATCGAGCGGATGAGGCATTTCGGTGAGGTCCGCAACTACGCCGATGGGGAATTCCTGTTCGAGACCGGCAAGCCCGGGCCGGGCATGTTCGTCGTGCTGAAGGGCCACGTCGCCATCACCCAGCGCGACGGCCTTGGCCATGTCACCCCGTTGATCGACCAGGGGCCGGGGCAATTTTTGGCCGAGTTGAGCCAGCTCTCGGGACGGCCGGCGCTGGTCGACGGCCGCGCCGAAGGCGATGTCGAGACGCTGCTGTTGCCACCGGAGCGGCTGCGCGCGCTGCTGGTCGCCGAGGCTGAACTCGGCGAGCGCATCATGCGCGCGCTGATTCTGCGCCGGGTCAATCTGCTCCAGGGCGGCGTTGGCGGCGTGGTGCTGATCGGTCCGTCGCATTCGGCAGGCGTGGTGCGGTTGCAGGGCTTCCTCACCCGCAACGGTCAGCCGCATCATCTGCTCGATCCCGCGCGCGATCGCGACGCCGCCGATGTCATCGCGCGTTATTCGCCCAAGCCGGACGATTGGCCGCTGGTCGTCACCCCCGATGGTGCGGTGCTGCGCAATCCCGGCGAAACCGAGCTTGCGCGCGCGATCGGCATGATCGGCGGCCCGCGCAACGACCGCATCTACGACGTCGCGATCGTCGGCTCCGGGCCGGCCGGGCTCGCTACCGCCGTGTATGCCGCGTCCGAAGGCCTCTCGGTCGCCGTGCTCGACACCCGCGCCTTCGGCGGCCAGGCCGGCGCCAGCGCGCGCATCGAAAATTATCTCGGCTTTCCGACCGGAATTTCCGGCCAGGCCCTGACCGCGCGCGCCTTCAACCAGGCACAAAAGTTCGGCGCGGAGATCATGATCCCGGTGACGGTGAAGTCGCTCGACTGCACGCGCAAGGACGGCGCGTTTTCGGTGGCGCTCGACGGCTGTGATCCCTTGCATTCGCGCGCGGTGGTGGTCGCAAGCGGCGCGCGCTATCGCCGGCCCGAGATCGAGAACCTCGACAAGTTCGAAGGCCGCGGCGTCTGGTATTGGGCCTCGCCGGTCGAGGCGAAGCTGTGCGCCGGCGAGGAGGTCGCGCTGGTCGGTGCCGGCAACTCCGCGGGACAGGCCGCCGTGTTCCTGTCGGGACACGCCAAAAAGGTGCTGATGATCATCCGCGGCGGCGGCCTCGGCGCCAGCATGTCGCGCTATCTCATCGAGCGCATCGAAGCCACGCCGAACATCGAACTGATGTTCAACACCGAGATCACGGCGCTCGAAGGCGACGAGGCTTCGCTGCTGCGGCGCATCCGCTGGAAGAGCCGGCTCTCGAGCGACGAGGATTTCGCCGACATCCGCAATCTCTTCCTGTTCGTCGGCGCCGATCCCGCCACCAGCTGGCTCGACGGCTGCGGCGTGACGCTCGATCGCGGCGGCTTCGTCGTCACCGGCGCGCAGTCCGAGCAGAACCAGGGCCGGCTGGTCGCGCCGCTGGAGACGTCGGTGCCCGGCGTCTACGCCGTTGGCGACGTCCGCTCCGGCTCGGTCAAGCGCGTCGGCGGCGCCATCGGCGAGGGCGCGCAGGTCGTGGCCTCCCTGCACGGCTTCCTCGGCGACGCCGCAAAACCGGCGCTTTAGTCAGGGACAAGGCAAGTAAATGGCAAGTCGAATGAGGCTTGCCATCCTGCGGTGTGATGCGGGACTATCTCCCCTCATCCTGAGGAGCGGCCGAAGGCCGCGTCTCGAAGGATGAAGGCCCGGATGCAAAAGCCGGGCCTTCATGGTTCGAGACGCGTGCTTCGCACGCTCCTCACCATGAGGATCTAACAGAACAAATTTCAACGGGAGGACTAAATGGCCGAACTCGTCGTGCTCTACAAGACGCCCAAGGATGCTGCCGCCTTCGACAAGCATTATGCCGAGACCCACATTCCGCTCGCCAAGAAACTTCCCGGCTTGAAGAAATACGCCGTCAGCACGGGCACGGTCGGCTCCCCCGCCGGGCCTTCCGGAATTCACCTTGTTGCCATTCTCACCTTCGACAACGTCGCCGCCATCCAGTCGGCCTTCGGCAGCGAAGCAGGCAAGGCGGCCGCCGGCGACGTGCCGAAATTCGCCACTGGCGGCGCCGACCTGTTGATCTTCGACACCAAGGAAGTGTGAGCCGCTTCGACTTCGCGGGCTACAACTGCCGTCGTTTGCGACAGCGTTGCAAAAATTCAGCCATGCGTTTTCGATTCGCACGATGACGCATGGCTGCGCACGCATGTGTGACGTCGCGCAGGTGGCAATCCGATGAGGACCGTAATATCAATCCGATCCCAATGCGGAGATTAGGAGAGATGTCATGGTTCTTGGGTTGAGCTTGCCCGCCTTCACGCTGGTTCATGTCATCATCAGCCTGATCGGCATCGTCGCCGGCCTCGTCGTGATGTTTGGCCTGCTCGGCTCGAAGCCGATGCCGGGCCTCACCGCGATCTTCCTGCTGTTCACGATCCTCACCAGCGCCACCGGCTTCCTGTTTCCGTTCAAGGAGCTGCTGCCGTCGCATATCATCGGCATCATCTCGCTGGTCCTGCTCGCGATCGCCTGTCTCGCGATCTACGGCATGAAGCTCTCTGGCATCTGGCGTCCGGTTTACATCGTGACCGCGATGATCTCGCTGTATTTCAACGTCTTCGTGCTGGTAATCCAGTCGTTCCTGAAGGTGCCGGCGCTCGCCGCGCTCGCACCTGCCGTGGCACCAAATCCACCGGGAGGTCCCGTGTTCGCCGTGGTGCAGGGCCTCGTGCTGGTGTTCTTCGTGGTGCTCACCATCGGCGCCTGGCGCCGCTTCAAGCCGATGGCGTTCGCCTGATCATTCAAGGAGCCTGACAATGCCTACCATCACCACAAAGGACGGCGTCGAGATATTCTACAAGGACTGGGGCTCGGGCCAGCCGATCGTGTTCAGCCACGGCTGGCCGCTGTCGGCCGACGACTGGGACGCGCAGATGATGTTCTTCGTGACGCACGGCTATCGCGTCATCGCGCACGACCGTCGCGGCCATGGCCGTTCGTCGCAGGTCGCCGACGGCCACGACATGGATCATTATGCCGATGATCTCGCGGCCGTGACGGCCCATCTCGATCTCAAGAACGCGATCCATGTCGGCCACTCCACCGGCGGCGGCGAAGTGGTGCATTACATCGCGCGCCACGGCGAGAGCCGGGTGGCGAAGGCCGCGATCCTCTCGGCGGTGCCGCCGCTGATGCTGCAGACCGCGGCCAATCCCGGCGGCCTGCCCAAGAGCGTGTTCGACGATTTCCAGGTGCAGCTCGCTGCCGGCCGCGCCAGCTTCTACCGCGACATCGCGGCTGGCCCCTTCTATGGCTACAATCGTCCCGGCGCGAAGCCGTCGGAAGCGGTGATCCAGAACTGGTGGCGCCAGGGCATGATGGGCGGGGCGAAGGCCCATTATGACGGCATCGTCGCGTTCTCGCAGACCGACTTCACCGAGGACTTGAGGAAGATCAATGTGCCGGTGCTGGTGATGCACGGCGACGACGACCAGATCGTGCCTTACGCCGACTCCGCGCCGCTGTCGGCCAAGCTGTTGAAGAACGGCACGCTGAAGACCTACAAGGGCTTCCCGCACGGCATGCCGACGACGCACGCCGAGACCATCAACGCCGACCTGCTGGCGTTCTTTAGGGAGTGAGCGGCCTCACGCCAAGATTGCCCTGATCGCGTCGAAGGTGCGCTTGACGAAAGCTTCCGGCTTCTCCCGCGCTCCTCCGGCGATCCAGCTCTCGCCGCCGACGCGCATCGCGCCGGTGGCGATCATGGCGACGAGCCGCGCCTTCAGCTGGTCCGATTTGGTTCTGGCGCGCTGGGCGAGCCCTTCGGCCAGCGCCCGCTCGAGCTTCTCGTATTTGAGTTGGTCGCGCGCTCGAAGCGCGGGATTGTCGCGCTTCAGCCGCGACATTGCCGCGGCCTCCGCCGGATCGATCCGCTTGAGCGCCGCCGCGATCGCGTTCTCCGCCGCCGTCAGCATGGTTTCGCCCGCCGGCCGCGCCACGACCTCCGCGACCAGCGCGGCGGCGGCGCCTTCCTGCCAAGCCGCGACCACGTCCTCTTTCGAGGCGAAATAATGGAAGAAGCTGCGTCGCGACACGTCCGCCGCGGCCGCAATATCGTCGATGGTCGTGGCCTCGAAACCGCGCTCCAGGAATAGCGCCATCGCGGCGCGGGTCAACCGCTCGCGGGTCGCTTGCAATTTGCGCTGGCGCAGACCGGGGCCATCAGCGGATTTTGCTCCTGCCGGCAATGGCTTGGTGCGCCTGTTGACTGATTTCCCGGCAACTTTCGAAAGCTTCAAATCACTTCACCACTTGCAAAGTTGCACCCAGTGCACATTTAGACCCGTCGCGGGGCCTTTCCCAGCCCCGACGGAGCTATGGCATGACCGACTGGACCACGGCAGACATCCCCTCCCTCAGCGGCAAGACTGCCGTCGTGACCGGAGCGACGGGCGGCCTCGGCTACGAGACGGCGATGGCGCTGGCGGGCGCCGGTGCCATTGTCATACTCACCGGACGCAACGAGGCAAAGGGCCTGCGCGCGATCGAGGGCATTTGCGAGCGCTTTCCCAATGCGCTGATCGCCTACGAGCATCTCGACCTCGCCAGCCTCGCTTCCGTCGCCGATTTTACCAGGCGCTTCGCCGCCAGCAACGAGCAGCTCGACCTGCTCGTCAACAATGCCGGCGTGATGGCGCTGCCAAAGCGGCAGCAGACGGCGGATCGTTTCGAGATGCAGCTCGGCACCAACTATCTCGGTCATTACGCGCTGACGGCGCGGCTGTTGCCGCAGCTTCGCCGAGCGAAGGCGGCTCGGGTCGTCAACCTCTCGAGCCTTGCGCACCGCTCCGGGGCGATCAATTTCGACGATCTGCAGGCTAAGCATTCCTATCGTCCGTGGCGGGCTTATTGCCAGTCCAAGCTGGCGATGCTGATGTTTTCGCTGGAATTGCAGCGCCGCAGCCTCGCCGCAGGCTGGGGTCTGACGAGCCTTGCCGCACATCCCGGCTACGCGCGGACCGATCTGATTTCGAACGGTCCGGGTGCGAACACGTTCCAGTGGCGTGTGAGCCGGTGGCTGCAGCCCTTCATCAGCCAGTCTGCCGCGGAAGGCGCGCTGCCGACTTTGTTGGCGGCGACCTCGCCGGCAGCAGAGCCGGGCGGCTACTATGGTCCCAACTGGTTCTTCGAATTGAAAGGGCCGCCGCGGCCGGCGAAGGTCATGCCGCATGCAAAGGATTTCGCCTCGTCAGCCATGCTGTGGGATGTTTCGGCGACGTTGACCGGTATATCCTTCGACGAGATCGCGGCCGCCGCATGAGCCGCGAGCCTGTCGGGGAGGTCCCGATGCAGATCATCATCTTCGGCGCGACCGGCATGGTCGGGCAGGGCGTCTTGCGCGAATGCCTGATCGATGCCGGCATCGATCGCGTGCTCGTGGTCGGCCGCAGCCCGACCGGCGTCCGCCACGCCAAGCTCACGGAGATCACGCACGGCGATTTCACGGACTACTCGGCGATCGAAGCGCAGCTCACCGGCTTCGATGCCTGCTTCTTCTGCCTCGGCGTCTCCTCGATCGGCATGAGCGAGGAGCGCTACCGCCATCTCACCTATGACCTCACGCTCGCAGCGGCGACCGCGCTGGCACGGCTCAATCCGCAGATGACATTCGTCTATGTCACGGGCGCCGGCACCGATTCCACCGAGCAGGGTTCGCGGATGTGGGCGCGGATCAAGGGCAAGACCGAGAACGATCTGCTCAAGCTGCCGTTCAAGGCGGCCTACATGTTCCGCCCCGGTGCAATCCAACCGCTCCACGGTGCCCGCTCCAAGACCGCGTGGGTGCAGGCCGTGTATGCAGCAAGTTGGCCACTGTGGTCGGTACTGCGCCGGGTCTCGCCGCGGCTCGTCACCTCGACGGAGCAGATCGGCCGCGCCATGATCCGGGTTGCGCGGGAGGGGTATCCGCGAAAGGTGCTGGAGATGGAGGATATCAATAGCCTCTAGTCCAGTGGGGCGTTAGTTCTAGGGAAATTTCGCCGCCGGCGCGCGTTGAGCCCCGTCCGCCCGAAGCAGAAAGCGCCGTCGATGTCTCCCCAGCTCAAACTGATCGCACTCGACGCCGACGACCTCTCCGTGATCTCGGCCCACGTCCAGGACGCCCGCGTGCAGCCCTCGGACATCATCTGGCGGCAAAGCGAAAAGCGGCTGGTCGTCGGCATGAGCCGGTTGGACTGGGAGCAGACGCTGGACGGCGAGGCCGAGCCGCGCAGGCTGGTCGCCGCCCTCCGTTTCGACCGCGTGCTCGCCTGCAAGTCGCGCAACATCGACCTCGACGCGCCCGACACTGTCCTGGATCTCGTCGGCATCGAATTCCACGGCCAGGACGCCCCCGGCGGGAGCGCGTTGCTCCTGTTTGCCCAAGGCGGCGCCATCCGCCTCGACGTCGAATGCCTGGAATGCGAACTGACTGATCTGGGGGCGGATCAGCTGGGAGCGGGGTTGGAGGCTGAAGGGGAGGGGTGAGGTGGCATGCCAAGGCCACGCATTCCGCTTTCGCCAGGACGACGCCGGAGGGGAACGGCCCGGCCCAAGGGTTGACGCAGCTTCCCCGCCGCGCCATTGAGCAGGGGCCTGGTGAGCCAAACCGCGCCCCCAAAAACCAGTTAGAAGCCAAGATGCCCGTTCGTCTCGACCGCAGCAGCGCCGATTTTGACCAGCGATTCGGGGCCTTCCTCGCCGCCAAGCGCGAGGCCTCGGCCGACGTCGAGGCGGCCGCGCGAGCCATCGTCGACGACGTGGCGAAGCGGGGCGATGCCGCCCTGCTCGAGGCCACGGCAAAGTTCGACCGGTTGACGCTCAATGCATCCGGCCTGCGCGTCACCGCCGCCGAGATCGAGGCCGCGGTGAAAGCCTGCGACGCAGCGACCCTGGATGCGCTCAAGCTCGCGCGCGATCGCATCGAGACCTATCACAGCCGGCAACTGCCGAAGGACGAGCGTTTCACCGATTCGCTCGGCGTCGAGCTCGGCTGGCGCTACACCGCGATCGAATCCGCCGGCCTCTACGTGCCCGGCGGCACTGCAGCCTATCCGTCTTCGGTGCTGATGAATGCGGTGCCGGCAAAGGTCGCGGGCGTAGCGCGCCTCGTCATGGTGGTGCCCTCGCCCGACGGCAAGCTCAACCCGCTGGTCCTGGCGGCAGCAAAGCTTGGCGGCGTCACCGAGATCTATCGCGTCGGCGGTGCGCAGGCGGTTGCCGCGCTCGCGCATGGCACCGCGACGATCGCGCCCGTCGCCAAGATCGTCGGACCCGGCAACGCGTATGTCGCCGCGGCAAAGCGGCTGGTGTTCGGCAAGGTCGGGATCGACATGATCGCCGGTCCCTCGGAGGTGCTTGTCATCGCCGATGACACCGGCAATGCCGACTGGATTGCCGCCGACCTGCTGGCACAGGCCGAGCACGATTCCAGCGCGCAGTCGATCCTGATTACCGATTCCGCGCGCCTTGCCGCCGACGTCGAAAAGGCCGTCGAGGCGCAGTTGAAGACGCTGCCGCGCGCTGCGATCGCCAGCGCCTCGTGGGCCGATTTCGGCGCCATCATCATGGTGCAGAGCCTCAATGACGCCATTCCGCTCGCGGATGCGATTGCCGCCGAGCATCTCGAGATCATGACGCATGATCCCGACGCGCTCGCCGCAAGGATCCGCAACGCAGGCGCCGTGTTCCTCGGGCCGCACACGCCGGAGGCGATTGGCGATTACGTGGGCGGCTCCAACCACGTGCTGCCGACGGCGCGCTCGGCACGATTCTCGTCGGGGCTCTCGGTGCACGATTTCCTCAAGCGCACCTCGATCCTGAAATGCGGCCCGGATCAGCTGCGTGCGCTCGGTCCGGCCGCGATGATTCTCGGCAAGGCGGAGGGGCTAGATGCCCATTCGCGCTCGATTGGATTGCGCCTCAACCTGTCATGACCCAGCCGCCCGAACAGGACGACTCGACCAATCGCATCGTCGGCGTCACGCTCGACGAGGACTCGATCGGCCGTTCCGGGCCCGACATCGAGCATGAGCGCGCGATCGCGATCTACGATTTGATTGAACAGAACCTGTTCGCGCCGGAGGGCGCCGACGGGAAGGGGCCGTTCACGCTGCATATCGGCATCACCGGCAGCCGCCTGATGTTCGACATCCGCCGCGAGGACGGCACGCCCGTGGTCGCACATCTGTTGTCGCTGACGCCGTTCCGGCGGATCGTGAAGGACTATTTCATGATCTGCGACAGCTACTACCAGGCGATCCGCACCGCGACGCCGGACAAGATCGAGGCCATCGATATGGGCCGCCGCGGCATCCATGACGAGGGCTCGCGCACGCTGCAGGAGCGGCTGAAGGGCAAGGTGCGGGTCGATTTCGAGACCTCGCGCCGGCTGTTCACGCTCATTACTGTCCTGCACTGGAAGGGTTAAGCGCGATGGCGGGTCCGCCACGCGCACGCGATCCGCAATCGGTGCTGTTCGCGTGCGCCATGAACAGCGTGCGCTCGCCGATGGCCGAGAGCCTGCTGCGGCACATGTTTCCGCAAGGCCTCTACGTGAAGTCGGCCGGCGCCAGGCGCGGCGAGCTCGATCCGTTCGCGGTGTCCGTGATGGCCGAGCTCGGCCAGGACATCTCCACCCACAAGCCGCAGACCTTCGAGGAGCTGGAGGATTGGGAGGGGCTGAATTTCGACCTGATCATCACGCTGTCGCCGGAGGCGCATCACAAGGCGCTGGAGCTGACCCGGACGCTTGCCGCCGACGTCGAGTATTGGCCGACGCTTGATCCCACCACCATGGAAGGCAGCCGCGACCAGAAGTTGGCGGCTTACCGTGACGTCTGCGACCAGCTCCTGCTGCGCATCCGCCGGCGGTTTTCGAAGGTGGGCGCGGCGAACGGGTAGCATTCGGCGCCCGTAACACCCGCGTCACAGACTGCGGGCACACGCATCCTGTACCCGTCGAATCAGTAAAGTCCGGGTTCCCGGGTTGTGAAATCAGCCCCCGTCCGATAGGTTCCGCGCGCAATTCACCCCCTGCTTCATTCCCCAAATCACCTGATGCTCGGCCGCCCCAAATTCGTTCTCGCCTCCGGTTCGCCGCGGCGCCTGTCGCTGCTCAACCAGGCCGGCATCGAGCCGGACGCGCTCCGGCCCGCCGACGTCGACGAGACGCCGAAGCGGGGCGAGCTGCCGCGCGCCTGCGCCAACCGGCTCGCGCGGGCCAAGGCGGATGCGGCGCTCAAATCGGTGCAGCTCGACGACGAGCTGCGCGGCGCCTTCATCCTCTCCGCCGACACGGTGGTGGCGGTCGGCCGCCGCATCCTGCCCAAGGCCAACCTCGTCGACGAGGCCGCGCAGTGCCTGCGGCTGCTGTCGGGCCGCAACCATCGCGTCTACACCGCAATCACCCTGGTGACGCCGCGTGAGGCCTTCCGCCAGCGCCTGGTCGAGACCCGCGTCCGCTTCAAGCGCCTCTCGGAGGACGACATCCAGGCCTATATCGGCTCCGGCGAATGGCGCGGCAAAGCCGGCGGCTACGCCGTGCAGGGCATCGCGGGGTCGTTCGTGGTCAAGATGGTGGGGTCCTACACCAACGTGGTCGGCCTGCCGCTCTACGAGACCACCACGCTGCTTGGCGGCGAAGGTTTCCCGATCCGCTTCGGCTGGCTCAACGCCACCGCCGTCTGAGCCGACAAGCCGCTCCTGTAAAAATCGCGAAAACAACCCCATGCACAGTAGAATTGCCCCGCGGGAATCTGGCCGGAACGCCTGCACTTCCGCCGGGGGAACCCCT
This sequence comes from Bradyrhizobium sp. MI1.10, assembly GCF_055811035.1. NCBI lineage: Bacteria > Pseudomonadati > Pseudomonadota > Alphaproteobacteria > Hyphomicrobiales > Nitrobacteraceae > Bradyrhizobium > Bradyrhizobium sp. MI1.10. The sequence goes on along the minus strand of NZ_JBVVPN010000020.1, from coordinate 143,656 downwards.
TTGGCGACAGGCTCTTGAACTCTCTCACCTCGTGCAAGCTGAGCACCCTATGGATGACCAGGTGAAAAAGCCCGCAAGCCCCCTCAAAACCTGCCCGATCTGCGGCAAGCCGCAGTCCGAGGCCACCCGCCCGTTCTGCTCCTCGCGCTGCCGCGACGTCGATCTGAACCGCTGGCTGAAAGGCTCCTACGTCATCCCCGGCCGGGATGACGAGGCGGATGGAGAAGAATAAACAAGTAATATCAACATTCTAAGTGAATGATGCCCGCGCAGCACGCCAGCTCCAGCAAGCCCGCCCGACCTTGTGCACAGCCGGGCCGCGCCCGGCGAAGCCTCTTGGCGAAGCCGGGTGGACAGGCAGCCTTCAGCCCACTATAAACCGCCCGCTCGATGGGCTTTGGCCCCTCTTTGGAGCACGCCCAGGTAGCTCAGTTGGTAGAGCATGCGACTGAAAATCGCAGTGTCGGTGGTTCGATTCCGCCCCTGGGCACCATTTTCGCTCGCCACGGGCAACATCTTCCCCAGCGCCAGGTCTTGACCAGCCGGTTCGCGCAGCAATCCCGTTCCGGAACCAGATCGCGCCCGCCCATTGCTGGCACTCTGCTTGCTCAGCCAGGACCAAAGTCTGGCCTTGGAAGAGAGGCCGTTTCAGGTTGAGGCAAGTGATGCAGGAAGTGTCCCGTTCTGATGCTGCTGGCGAACTCCGGCTCGATGCGTTGGTCGCCGATTTGTGGTGGCGCGTTCGGCTCATGAACACAGACATTCTCGAGGAAGAGGCGAGAGCAGGGGTGTTTGACGTGCTGCAGCCGACATACCCGCTTCTTGCGCTTAATCTTCGCGCGCGACGCGACAATTTGGTCTCGACGATCGGCGTGCTCGAGCAGCGTGCGCGATCAACGTCGGAAGCGGCTTGAGCGCGGTCTTCTGTTACACCGGGAACGTCAGCGATTTCGCGAGCCTGACCAGATCGACCTGGCGTCGGCAGCCCGTCTTTTCGAAGACGTGAATGAGGTGGCTCTTCACGGTGCTGACGGAAACGCCGAGCAAGGCCGAGATCGCGTCTCGTGTGTGTCCCTCGCAGATGAGCTCGAAGATGCGAATCTCGGCCGGCGTCAGGTCATAGAGCTGGTTGAGCGCATCGTGAGGCAATCGCGGTGGCCCGGAGGCTGACGTCACGAACACGGCGGCAGCGGCGCTTTGGATCAGGCCGGATCGCGTGTGGCTGCGTCGCAACGGCAGAACGTGAATGACGAGAGCGTCACCGCCTTGGCGAGGGATCGGGATGCCGATGCCTTTTTGCCCGAGCTTCGTCTCGTCCCTTGCCGCCTGCGCGACGGCCGATTGCAATGTGGCCGTGGTCGCCACGGATTGAACCGCGATCCTGCCATGCCTTGCCATGATCGGATCGCCGGCCGCGAGCATCGCCGCGGCTGCGGCGTTGGCGTGAACGATCTTCGAATCCTCGTCGGCCAGGACGACGCCCACCGTCAGGGCCTCCACCGTCGCCGCGAATGTGTTGGCCTCCACCGCCTTCATGTCGAACAGATTGCTGATCGTCACGGCGCGGCGGATGTGAGGCGCCAGAAGGCGCAATCCGTCGACCTGCACATCGTCAATGCGGCCTGCCGACTCATGCTGGCTGAATATCGCATTTCCAACCATCGTCCTGTCGCGTACGAGGCCGACGGCAACGGCGTCGAACAAGCCCTTGGGCAGGGCCCATTCGCGATAATAGCGGTTGCTGGAAATGATCTCCGACCGGACGGCTTCGGATTGAACGATCGGCTCGCCGAGCGGATACTGCTGAATGCGCTCGGCGCCGCCCCAGAGCTCGATGATGTCGGCGCCGTAGCCGACCCCGTTCTGGGCCATCTGGGCCAGGTCGGACCCGGAGACCGCATTGACGACGGCCTTCATATTGGTGAGGCTGGCGACCGAGAGCGCGCCGGTGGCAAAGCCGAACTCGGCGCAGATCTCATCCAGAACTTCGGTCCAGCGTTCCGGCGCGATCACACAATCATAGATACTGCCGATGAGGTCCGAGAACTTCTCGACCGAAGCCTGGTGCATTCCAAACCACTCACTTGAAAATAACGGACGTCACTTGAACGTTAGTTTAGGAGTGGCTTCATCGCCTATGATGTATTTCACAACCCTGAGGCAGTGATCTTATCATCGTGATTCCGTGGCACAAACGGGAACACCGAACACAAATGCTTGGGGTGGCTTGTTGGCGACCGCGACGAATTTCGCGCTCGTGCTTTGTCGTCGCTAGTCCAGTGTCTGTTCTGCTCGATGCCTGCTCAAAACTGCGGCAGATGCGATGCGGAGCGCGTCGGCAGGCCGTGTCAAGTTGCATGGTTCCTCTCCATGCAACCTGGATCAGGGCGTGATATCCTGGCCCTCGGGACGGAATTGACCGTCCCCGCATCTGGAAGGACATGGCCATGACGTTGTCATCACGCTTCGGTACGCGTCCCGCTGTCGCCATCTCATCGATTGCACTGCTCCTGTGCGCCCTCGGCGGCACCGCGATGTCGCAACCGACGCCCACCACGACCGCCGCCGACACCCAGCTTCCCGGCGTCACGGTCGATGCGCCGAAGCATATGGCGCGGCCACACCGGCCAGCGCATCACGCGACAGCTCGCGGGACCGCATCGCGCACGTCAGCCGCTTCGACGGCGTCACTGGCGCCGAACTCGGACGCCGCGAAGCTTGCCAAGCTCGCCGCTGCCACGGGCAGCTGCGTCGGCGGTTGTCAATCGAGCTTCAAGACGGGCGACAAGCCCTGGGTTGGTTGCAACGTTTCGGGTGGCGTCTATTCGTTCACGTGCCGTAACGTCGCTAACTACAAGACCTATGACGAGTGCAAGGAAGCAGGACGGATCACCGGCTGGCGCTCCGGCGAGACCTCGGCATATTGCAGCAGCCTTGCGTTGAAGTAGCAGTGCGGATGGCCTCTCCTCCGATTGCACGAGGCAAGTCGCAAGCGGGTCGACGATCAGCGCGTGATTGACGACACATATCATTCCAGCCGGTCAGTCCAGCCTGTTGTCAGGTGGCTCGCGTCATGGATCGTCTGCGCATGGCGCCTATGTCCATTCGCGATTGTGAGGCTTGCGAACGAGCCACGCCCGCGCTCTCATGCTATTGCTGCCTCCGCAATGACGCGAGGACACCCATGCTCCCCCTTCCCGCCGATATCTTCACCGAGCCCGAGGACGTCTCGCCCGACGGGCTTGCCAATCTCGGCCCGCTCCGCCGTCTCGCAGGCAGCTGGCAGGCCGACAAAGGTATCGATATCAATCCGAAGGCGGAGGGGCCGGAGCGGCGGACCTTCATTGAGCGCATCCGGATGGACCCGATCGATCCGCAGGCCAACGGGCCGCAGCTGCTCTATGGGCTGCGCTATCACATCCACATCAACACGCCCGAGGAAGACATCACCTTCCACGACCAGGTCGGCTACTGGTTGTGGGAGCCTGCGACCGGGCTGATCATGCAGACGCTGGCGATCCCGCGCGGGCAGGTGCTGCTGGCGTCGGGCAAGGCCCGGGGCGGACGACAAGGAGATCTCCGTGACCGCCAAGCGCGGCGACACCGCATACGGGATCTGCTCGACTGATTTTCTGGAACAAGCGTTCCGCACCGATGCTTACCGCTGCGACATCACCTTCAACGACGACGGCAGTTGGACCTATCTGATCCAGACCGAGTTGTTCGTGCGCGGCGCGCCGTTCAACCATCGCGACACCAACACGCTGAAACTCGTCGCGCCGCCGAAGCTCAATCCCCTCGCGGTGATCTTGAACGATCGCGCCACGGGGAAAAAGGGCAATGAGCCGGCAGCCTGAGCGCGGCCCGGAGATACGCATGAAGCCTTACGTCATCTGTCTGATGCATTCGAGTCTGGACGGCCGCACCCATCCGAGCCGCTGGCGCCCGAAGGGGGCAGGGACGGACTGGTTCGAGAAGATCCACGACGAGCTCGGCGGCGATGCCTGGGTAATCGGCCGCGTCACCGGCTCGGAGTTCGCCAAGGGCAAGCCCTATCCCGCGACGGCGGCCGCGAAATTTCCGCGCGAAAATTGGTTGGCACGACGTGACGCGAAAACCTATGGCGTCGTGCTCGATGCGAAGGGCAAGATCGGCTGGGGCCGCTCCGATATCGGCGGCGATCCGATCGTCGTCGTGCTGACCGAGAGCGTCTCCGATTCGCATCTCGCGGGGCTCCGCCGCGAGGGCGTGTCCTATATCTTTGCCGGAAAGTCCGAGATCGACCTCGCGCGGGCGGTGGACATTCTCAACCGCGAGCTCGGCGTGAAGCGCCTTCTGGTGGAGGGCGGGGGCGTCGCCAACGGCGCGTTCCTGCGTGCCGGCCTGATCGACGAGTTCGATCTGATCCTTAGCCCCGCGATCGACGGCGCCAAGGGCGCGCCCTTCGTGTTCGATTCCACGGATGCCGATGGCGACCGGCGTGCACCGCTGAGCGCGATGACGCTGGAGAGCACGCGAGATCTCGGCGGCGGCGTCCTGCTGCTGCGCTATCTGATCCAGAACGATCCGCAGGCCGTGGGCAAGTAAGCACCGACATGTCGGCAACATCAGAGCATATCGTCATCGTCGGTGCCGGCGCGGCCGGCCTGATGGCGGCGCGCGAGCTGGCGTGCGCGGGCAGGACGGTGACGATCCTGGAGGCGCGCGAGCGCTGCGGCGGCCGCATCCATCCGCTGTCTGTTTCGGAGTTCGGCTACCCCGCCGATGGCGGCGCCGAATTCGTCCACGGCGAGGCGCCGGTCACGCGCGCGCTGCTGCATGAGGCCGGGCTGTCCCTTCAGGAAATCGAAGGCGAGCGATGGGGCTTTGACGGCGCAGACATCGTGCGCGAGGACCGCCACGATCCGCTTGAGGCTGAGCTGCACGCCGTGGTTCGGGAATTGAATGACGATCTCACCATCGCCGATTTCCTGCGCCGGCATTTTGCCGGCGATGAGCATGCGGGGCTGCGCCATTCGATCGAGCGAATGGTCGAGGGCTACGATGCGGCCGATCCCGAGCGCGCCTCCACGCTGGCGCTGCGCGAGGAATGGATGGCTGGCGGGCACTCTCCGCAGGCGCGCATCAAGGGAGGCTATGGTGGGATGATCGACTTCCTGGCAGCCGAGTGCCGCAAGCTTGGCGTGATGTTTCGCTTGGGCTGCGTGGTGTCGGCGATCGAGGAGGAGGGTGGCGCGACCGCCGTTCGCTGTATCGGCGGCGACGTGCTTGGCTGCAATCGCGTGATCCTCACTGTTCCGTTGCCGCTATTGCGCGAGATCGGGCTGCCGAGCCGCGCGCGCGCGAAGGCGGCGGCGGCCGACGACATCGGCTTCGGTAACGTTATAAAGATCCTGCTGCGCTTCGGGCGGCCGTGGTGGCGCGAGCGCAAGGAAGAGCTCGCGGACATGAGCTTCCTTTTGTCCGACCAGACCGTCCCGGTGTGGTGGACGCAATATCCGAACCGGCATCCCGTGCTGACCGGATGGTTCGGCGGCCCGCGCACGGCAGCGCTGTCGCACCTCGGCCCGCAAGCGCTGATCGATGCCGGGCTCGATTCGCTTGCGACCGTCTTCGGCCTGTCGCGTGAGGACCTCGCGCGCGAGATCATCGCGGCCGTTGCGACAAACTGGGCGCACGATCCCTATGCCCGCGGCGCCTATTCCTGGGCGACGCCGCGAACGCGCGAGGCGCAAACGATCCTCGCGCGCGCCGACGGTCCGGTGTCGTTCTCCGGCGAGGCGCTCTATCGCGGAGCCGACATGGGCACGGTCGAAGCGGCGCTGGCGAGCGGTCTGGAGACGGCGGGATTTATCTTGCAGGGATAGCTGACAGTCAAGAAAAAGGCCCGCATCCCGCGGGCCTTCGTCTTACCAGGGACCGTCTTACCAGCGGCTGCCGCCGAAGCCGAACGTCACGCTGGGACCGCCGCCGCCGTAATATCCGTACGGTCCGCCGCCGTAATAGCCGTGGTGCCGCGGGTAATAGCCGTAGCTCCGGTAGTGCGGACGATGAAATCCGTGATGGTGGTGAGGACGCCAGTGATGGCGATAGCCGTGATGATGGTGCCTGTGCTGCGCGCTGATATCGGTCGACTGGCCGGCTGGCGCGTTGTGTTTCGCGCTTGAATTGTTGGCCGCGTTCGCCGCGGATCCGCCTGCAAGCGCCGCAGCACCGACGGCTATCGCGACAATGAGATACTTCATGTCATTACTCCAGTTGAATGTCGTGTGACAACACGTGGTCATCCGGCGCGTTCCGGTCAGTGCGGGCGTCGAAACGACGCAGTTTCATTGGCGTTCGATTTGCGCGGCTGCGTGCGTCTCGTGAGATTTATTGTCGCATCGCGGGCGTCGATCGCAACTCTGCCATCACTCTGCCGCGAATGACGCAATCACGTCATCGGTGGAGAGTCGCGAAAGGCCGCCATGCCGGGGGCTGATCAGTCAATCGCTCAACTCAACGTGATCCTCATGCGCGTTGCGCTTGATCCAGCGCAACTCCGGCCAGTGTCTCCCCATGCAATGTCGCCGCGACAATTCGAATTGCAGATCGAGGCAAGACATGAAGGCGTATTTCATCGGTGGCGGCATTGGATCGCTCGCGGGCGCGGCGTTCCTGGTTCGTGACGCGCAGCTGCCGGGGCGGGACATCGTGATCTACGAGGCGCAGCCGCTGGTCGGCGGCAGCCTCGACGGCGCGCTGCTCGCGAACGGCGCTTATTCGCTGCGCGGCGGACGCATGCTCACGACCGATCACTACGAATGCACCTGGGACCTGCTGTCGAGCATTCCCTCGCTCGAACATCCCGGCCTCAGCGTGCGCGAGGAAACCGTCGCGTTCAACACCGAGAACCCGGCGCATTCGCAGGCGAGGTTGGTCGATCGCAACCGCTTCAAGCTCGACGTCTCGCATATGGGATTTTCCGCGCGCGACCGGCTCGAGCTGCTGCGGCTCACGGAGGCGTCGGAGGAGACGCTCGGCAACAGCCGCATCACCGACTGGCTGTCGCCCAAATTCTTCGAATCCAATTTCTGGTACATGTGGCAGACCACTTTCGCCTTTCAGCCCTGGCACAGCGCGGTCGAGCTGAAGCGCTATCTGCATCGCTTCATGAACGAATTCCCGCGCATCGAGACGCTCGCCGGCGTCAAGCGCACCGTCTACAACCAGTATGACGCGATCGTGCGGCCGCTTGCCGACTGGCTCAAGGGTCAGGGCGTGCAGTTCGTGCGCGGGACCGCCGTCACCGACATGGCGATCGAGAGCGAGGACGGACGCTTGCGGGTGCGCCAGCTCGTACTCGACCGCGACGGCCGCATCGCCAATGTCCAGATCGAGGACGGCGACCTCGTGTTCTTTCAAAACGGCTCGATGACGGATGCCTCGAGCCTGGGCTCGATGACCGAGCCGGCTCCGCGCCTGACCAAGTCCGACAGCCGGGGTTGGGCGCTGTGGGAACAAATCGCGGAGGGACGTCCCGAATTCGGCAAGCCGTCCGCGTTCAACGCGTCGATCCCGGAATCCTATTGGCTGTCATTCACGGTCACCTGCCGCGATCCGCGCTTCTTCGACAAGATGGAGGCGTTCTCCGGCAACAAGGCCGGCACCGGCGGCCTCGTCACGTTCAGGGACTCCAACTGGCTGATGTCGGTGGTGCTGTATCACCAGCCGCATTTCGCCGGACAGCCGAACAACGTGCAGGTGTTCTGGGGCTATGCGCTGCGTCCCGACCGCGTCGGCAATTTCGTGGCCAAACCGATGTCCGATTGCAGCGGCGCCGACATCCTGAAGGAGCTTTGCGGCCATCTGAATTTCGAGCTTGGCGTCTTCGAGGATGCGATCTGCGTTCCCTGCCGCATGCCCTACATCACCAGCATGTTCATGCCGCGCAGCGCGACCGACCGGCCGCTGCCGGTGCCCAGGAATTCCGTCAATCTCGCCTTCGTCAGCCAGTTCGTCGAAATCCCCGATGACGTCGTGTTCACCGTCGAATATTTGGTGCGCGCGGCGCAGACGGCGGTCTATCAGCTGATGAAGATCGATCGCCCTGTGCCGCCGGTGACGCGGCACGACAAATCGCTCGCAGTGATCTTCGCAACGCTGGAAAAGGCGTTCACGTGACGGGTCGAGTTATTTGAACGGATCCTGGATCGATGGCGCCGACTGCCTGATACGACGCACGCTCACGGGCGTGCCGTCGGAAACGAACAGCAGTTCGTAGCGGCGGCCCTCGCTGTCGGTGGCGGAGCAGGTGACATCAGTCACCTTCTTGGCGGCGAAATTGCCGGTCTGGCGGCAGAGGCCGGTGGAGGTCTGCTCGGCCGGCACTGGCAACCCGTCGACCTTGGGGCGGTCCTTGGAGTTGAGCAGCATGCGATCGATCGGCAGCTCGTAGGAATTGTCGTCGGCGCGCTTGCCGTTCTCGCCGGAGAACGACACGACGTGATTGTGATCGGCGGGATCGTCGACCGCGACCGCGAAATTGACCCGGCCCTTGTCACCATGGGCGTAGGCCACCGTCTTGCAGGCGAAGGTGCGCCCGGCGACCTTCAACGTCTTGCAGTGGCCGGACATCAGCGCCAGCAGGTCGACGTAAGCGTTTGCGGCCGGAGGGTTGTTGACGGGAATCGACAAGGAAGACTCGGCAAAACAAGGGCTTGCCAGGCTGATAAGGGCGGCGGTGAGGACTGGTCGGCAGAGGCGCATCGGGAGGCTCACATGCCAGGGAACCACGGAAAAGTTCCGTCCGATAACCAGCGAACCGCAAATTGGTTGCGATCCCGTTTGTTCTACCGGATTCGTCTGAAATACCACCGCGCCACCCCAACGGCGATTCGCCCGTATCGCCCAACCATTCCCGGCCGGCACTTGCCGCCCGGCCGGTGTTTTTTTCGTGGCGGAGCTACCCCATTGCCGCCTGCCAGCGCGTATCGCGCAGGGAGGGACGGCGGTGCAGGCGCGCGTCGAGCAGCGCGCGGGCGCGCGGCAGGTCGCCGCTGCGCATGAGGGCAACGACAAAAGTGTCCTCGATCAACTCGCGCTGGGCATGGCTGCCGCCGACGCGCACGACCTCGCCGAGGACCGGCGCGAGCATTTGCACGCATGCCGCGTAATCCTCTTCCGCAAAGGCTGCCAGCGCACGGCAGACCGCGGGCACCACGGGACCGGCCGGAAGCTTGCCATCGGCGAGCCGCTGCTCGATCGCGGCAAGACGTATGGCGAGCGCCTCGCGATTTTGCGTCGCAGCCGCGAACAGCGCCATGTGGATGTCGGCGAAGGGCAGGCTCGATTTCGGAAACAGCTTTTGCGCGGTGGCATCGGCTTCGACCCAGAGCGCTTTCGGCACGGCGTGGCCGTAAGCCGACAGGCGCCAGAGCAGGGACGCGGCGTCGGTGACGACGTTGAGCGGCGGCGCCTGCGTCGCCTGCGGCTGCAGCACGTCGGCATAGATCGCGAGCGCCCGCGCGGCATCGCCATGCTCCAGCGCGCCGAGCGCCTGATGCCAACGGATGTGGCCGTGCAAAATTCCAGCCCGGTCGTAAGAGGGTATCCAGTCGTCGACGAGTCGGTCGGCCGCCTCGATCGAACCGTCCTCGAACATCGCGTGCAGCACGGCGTGCGCGGCGTGGGCATTCTGCCGGCGCAGGTCGAAGCCGCGCTCGGTGATACCGCGACCGCGACCGACATTGCCGTTCTCGGTCATCGCCCAGCCGTACATGGTGAGGAACCACCAATCCTCGCCATAGTGATGCGCCACGCGCTCGCACAGCTCCTGCCGCGCGCGGTCGTGATCGGCCATGCCGGAGAATGCGAACAGGCCGAAGGCGCCGAGCGGCAGCGACAGCACCAATGCATCGCGCGGCCACGCCTCGACGTGCTTCATCGTCGCCGCGATCGCCTCGGGCAGCCGGCCCTCGATTGCGAGCGCCAGCGTCTCGACATGCGAACGCTCGCGTTCCGTGCCGCGTGTCGCCACGAGCTCACGCGCGAGTGCCGCCTTCTGCCGTGCCAGATCGCCTTGCTGATAGAAGCCATGCAGGCGGCCGCGGGCGATATGGGCCATCGCAAAATCCGGATCGGCCGCAATCGCGCGCTCCAGCGTTTCCGCCGTACCGGTCCAGCCCGCGAGCATGAGGTCGACGCCCTCACGATAAGCGGATGCCGCCTCGGGCGAAGAGGTAGAGAGCGGCAGGCCGTAGCGATCTTCGAGGGCCATTCCTGTCTCCGGCTCAAGCCGTCCGCGCGCGACATCCTTCAATCGGATAGGCCGGGTCGTTGTAGCCCGGCGTCGAGGGATGCCCCGGCACGACGAGCCTGTCGATCAGCGCCTCGTCTTCCGCAGTGAAGCGATAGTCGAGCGCGCCGGTGTAGCCGTCCCATTGCTCCTCGGTGCGCGGCCCGGCAACGATCGAGGAGACAAAGGCGGAGTTCAGCACCCAGGCGACCGCGAACTGGCCTGCGGTGATGCCCTTTTTCTCAGCGTGGGCCTTGATCTCCTGCGCCAGCTGAAGCGATTCCGGCCGCCATTCGGTCTGCATCATGCGCGTGTCGTTGCGGCCTGCGCGCGTCTCCTTGTCGGGAGCCGCGTCGGGCTTGTATTTGCCGGTCAGCACGCCGCGCGCCAGCGGGCTGTAGGGCACGATGCCGAGGCCGTAATAGGAGCAGGCCGGGAAGTGCTCGACTTCGGGCATGCGGTTCATGGCGTTGTAATAGGGCTGGCTCACCGCGGGCCGGTCGATGCCGAGCCGGTCGCAGATGTTGCAGATTTCGGCGACGCGCCAGGCGCGGTAGTTCGAGACGCCGAAATAGCGCACTTTGCCGGCGCGGATCAAATCGCCCATCGCGCGCACCGTCTCTTCGAGCGGCGTCGCATGGTCTTCCTTGTGCAGATAATAGATGTCGATGTGATCGGTGCCGAGCCGCTTGAGGCTCTCATCCGCCGCCTGCAATACCCAGCGTCGCGACAGGCCGACACGGTTGGGATCGTCGCCCATGGGATTGGCGAGTTTCGTCGCGAGCACCCAGGCGTGACGGTTGTTGCCGATCGCGCGTCCCACGACCTCTTCGGATGCACCCTTCGAATAGGCATCCGCGGTGTCGATGAAATTGATCCCGGCCTCGTGCGCCTTCGCGATGATCCGCTTTGAGGTGGCTTCATCGGTCGGCCCGCCGAACATCATCGTGCCCAAGCAGATCGGCGACACTTTGATGCCGCTGCGGCCGAGTTGGCGATATTGCATGGGCACGTCCTTGCTGCTTCTTGTGGCATCAGCATAGCCGTCTCATGCCGTGGTTTTGGGGGCGCCCGCCGCCCACCACGGGTGCGCGCGCGGCAAAGCGCGGGTTTTTGTTGGGGGGGGGGGCGGCGGGCCGGGGGGGGGGGGG
>NZ_JBVVPN010000020.1:14933-132219 GCF_055811035.1 Bradyrhizobium sp. MI1.10 | reverse complement strand
GAAGCAATCCAGAGATGCATCCGCAGAAAGAGCCTGGATTGCTTCGCTGCGCTCGCAATGACGCGGTTGGGGGAGCAGCTTGCTACGCTCTCAGCTGTCATCGCCCGGCTTGACCGGGCGATCCAGTACGCCGAGAGGATAGTGATGACCGGAGAAGCCTCGGCGTACTGGATTCCCCGCCTTCGCGGGGAATGACAGTGTTGGGTGTGGAGCTACCCCGGCCCCTTCAAAATCTTGAACACACCATTGGCCATCACCACGCAGCGGCCGTCCACGCTGACCTCGGTGCTCATGAAGATCAGGCTGCGCGTCGAGCGCACCACGCGCGGGCGGGAGATCAGGATGTCGCCGATCTGGCCGGCTTCGACGAAATGGGTGTCGAGCTGCACCGTCGCCATGAACTCCTTGCCGGAGACGTAGCGGGCGGTCATGCCGCAGGTACGGTCCGCGAACGTCATCATCACGCCGCCCTGGACCATGCCGCGGCGGTTGTGGTGCTTGTCCTCGGTCGCAAGTGCGAATTCGTGTTGGCCGTCGATCTTGCGCTCCCATAACGGGCCGATCAGATGCATGAAGCCCGTGGTCTCCAGGATGGTCCAGCCGTCTGATTTCAGCCGTGCGGCGGCTCTGTTGGTCATGTCTCGTCCATTCCTGAGCGGGTCGTGCGATCTCATTTCATCGGGGCCGGACGTGGTGTAGTCAAGCATCATGAGATCGCTCGACGATGCCACACGGCGGAATATCGCGGCCGCCTGCGCGGCCTTCACGCGGCTGCCGGAGGACGAGGCGCCGGCGGCGTTGAAGCGCGCCGCGGTGGCAGTTGCGCTGACTGCGGCCAGCGAGAGCGATGACACAGCGTTGCTGCTCACGCTGCGCGCATCTCATTTGCGCGCCCATCGCGGTCAATGGGCCTTGCCCGGTGGACGCTGCGATGCCGGCGAGACGCCGGTCGAGGCGGCGCTACGCGAGCTCGACGAGGAGCTCGGCCTCCAGCTCACCGGCGCGGAGGTGCTCGGGACGCTCGATGATTATCCGACCCGCTCCGGCTATCTGATCACGCCGGTCGTGGTCTGGGCCGCCGACAGTGCCGCGATCAAACCAAACCCCGACGAGGTCGCCTCCGTCCATCGCATCGCGCTTGCGACGATCGAGCGCGAAGATGCGTTTGATTTCGTCGGGATCCCCGAGAGCACGCGCCGTGTGATCCGCTTCCATCATCAGTCGAGCTTGATCCACGCACCGACGGCGGCGTTGATCTACCAGTTCCGCGAAGTGCTGGCAGGACGGCACACCCGCGTCACCGAGCTGGAACAGCCGGTATTCGCCTGGAAATGACGCGAGGGCCGAAAACGAGGTAAACGGCGCGTTAACGTGACAGTTACCGGATGCCTGCTAAGAGGGCAGCATGCATCGATCGATTCGAAATGCCGTGAGACTGGTTCCACTCGCGCTCGTCCTGCTCGCGCCTGCCGCGCGCGGGGGCGAATCCGACGCGCTGCCGCCAGCCGTCCGCAATGCCAAAGCCCAGCTGTTGTCGCAATTTTTCGCGCAAGGCGGCGCGTCGCCGGCCGTGCTCGAATATCGCCGCAAGCTGCAGGAGTATCAGGCGGCGCGTGCTGCGTTCGACGAGGAAGCCGGCGCATATTGGAGTCAGATCTCCGAGAAGCGGAAAGGTCGCAACGCCAAGCGGCGCAGCGGGCAGCAGATCACGCTCGACGATTACGTGCTGGAGCATCCGCCGCTCTATAACGGGCCGAAACGGCCGGTGAATCCGGAGCCGGAGGAAACCCCGGACCGCCCGACGAAAAGGCCGATCCCCGTGGCCGCCGATCTGCTGCGTGCGGCGCAGGAACTCTACCAGTTCACGCCGCAGCGACCCTCCAGCGAAGTCGAATTCAAGCGCGTCTATGCGCGCTACGCGGTGGCCTCGGGGCTGACGCGCGAGCAGGCGGTGCGGGTCTATGCGTTCGAGACCGGCGGCACCGGCAGTTACGACGTGCAGGCGGGAATCGAGCATGGCGGCAAGCGCGCCATTTCGACCGCGATGGGCTACAACCAGCTGCTGACGACCAACAGCGTCGAGCTGCTGGCCGAGCAAGGCCATGAATTCATCCGCGCGCTCTCCGACAGGGTCGCGCGGACCTCGGGCCCGGCGCGACAGTCGCTCGAGCACAAGCTCGCCGTTCTGAAGAAAATGGTGGCACATGCCAAATCGGTGCCCGACACCTGGTCGGAGCACGAGAAGATCGGCAACACCGCGCAGGGCTGGGCCATGCATGCCATGGTGCTCGACATCGACATCGGACCGATGCTGCAGACCCACAAACTGCTCACCTCGGTGCTGTTTGCGCGCGCCAAGGGCTATAGCCGCCCGCTCAGCGCGGCCGAGCTCGAGATGATGAACCTCACCGGCGACGGCACCGGCCTCGACATGGTGACGATGCCGCCGGCGATGCGCGAGCAGGTGCCGACCTCGAACTTCTTCCAGCGCGGCGGCTACGAGCGCAACCCGGTCGCGATCCGCCACAACACGGTGGCGAAGCTGCTGGCGGTGACGGATACGAGGATGGACAGCAACAGCAACAACGCCGGCGCGCGCGAGCTGGCGGGGGCGTTCTAGCCGTTCGCCCTGCCACACCTTCCGCTGTCATGCCCCGGCTTGACCGGGGCATCCAGTACGCCGCGGCCTCTCGATTCAATCACGACGGCCTCTGGAATACTGGATCACCCGCTTTCGCGGGTGATGACACCGAGTGTGTGGTGGCGCCGTCGCCCGCCATCCCCGCCCTACTGATCCGACCCGAACTTGAACTTGCCGTCGCCTTCCAGATACGGGCCGCTGCGCATGTAGAGCTGGCCGTTGTGGCCGATGAAGAACAGCGTGCCCTTTGGCACCTTCTTGGCGCCCTTCAGAAGTTCGCCGGCATTGCTGGTGCCCATCTTGTAGGAAAAGGTCTTGCCGTCCTTGTCATAGGCGTAGCCGGTGTCAGGCTTGAGCTCCCAAGGTGTTGCAGCGGTCTGCGCCAATGCGGGCGCAGCGAACGCGCCGAGCACGGCCGTCACCAGAAAAATCCTTGTCGAAAATGCCATCACCCTATCCTCCCCATCGAGGCGCCCCGGCTTGAACAAATCACGAACGGCGCTTCCAGGTCAATTTGCGAAAGCGCCGCAGCGCATCACGTCTTGCCGAGCAGTTTGTGATTTTCCCTTCGTCCCCGCGCGACTATGTTCCGCTTTCCGTCTAGAACGCAATTCGACAAAAACATTGGGTAGGGGATGATTCGAATGAACCTCGTCATTAAAGCTTGCTGGGCCGCCGGCCTGTTGCTGACGGTGCTCGCGCCGGCCGCCCGGGCCGATGATTACCAGCTCAGCCACAACCAGAGGATTTCGTGCAGCCGCGGCCTGGCCCCAGGCAAGCTGAACACCGCGACCTGCAAGTCCTACACATATCTCTTCAACACCAAGACCTCGGAATATTTCCGTTGCCAGGTCTCGCTGGCGCTGACCCGCGACAACAAGGAAGTCATCAACGTCCAGACCGACGGCGCCTGCACCAAGAAGCCGCGCATCTTCGAGACCGACGGCCATTACGATTTCGACGCCACCGAGACCGAGCCGCCGAACACCAATTCGTTCTTCGGCCCCGGCGGTTACTCGGTCTGGGCCGCCGACGTCGGCGCGCAGAAGGTGCGCGGCTGCATCATCATCTCCTCCGGCCTCGGCTCCGACATCTCCAAATGCCTGGACATGACTTTCCAGTGAGGGGCTGTCCACGCCTGGCTGCGCCACCTCGCCGCACCCGCCGAGTTTCCCAAAAATCGAGCCAGGACAGCCATTTACCGCAGTCCTGTTTTGACTTTTGGATGGGTTGACCCACCCCCCTCATCCGGCCAACTTCCCGGCCGGTTTGGGGAGTAGAAAGATCATGAAACGAACGATTTTCGGCGTGGCCGCGGCTGTTGCTCTGGCGGCGTCGGCGCCTTGCGCGCAGGCGCAATCCTTCATCAACGTGCTGACCGGCGGCACCTCCGGCGTCTACTATCCGCTCGGGGTCGCGATCGGAAAGATCTACGGTGACAAGATTCCGAACGTGAAGACGCAGGTGCAGGCCACCAAGGCGTCAGTCGAGAATCTGATCCTGCTCCAGCAGGGCCGCGGCGAGCTGGCGTTCACGCTGGGCGACTCGCTGAAAGCGGCCTGGGACGGCGAGGAGGAGGCGGGCTTCAAGTCCAAGCTCGACAAGCTCAGGACCATCGGCGCGATCTATCCGAACTACATCCAGATCGTCGCGACCGCCGAGAGCGGCATCAAGACGCTGGCGGACCTCAAAGGCAAGAGCCTGTCGGTCGGCGCGCCGAAATCGGGCACGG
The DNA here is from genome assembly GCF_055811035.1 of Bradyrhizobium sp. MI1.10. Lineage (NCBI taxonomy): Bacteria > Pseudomonadati > Pseudomonadota > Alphaproteobacteria > Hyphomicrobiales > Nitrobacteraceae > Bradyrhizobium > Bradyrhizobium sp. MI1.10. The sequence goes on along the minus strand of NZ_JBVVPN010000020.1, from coordinate 127,846 downwards.
AGCTGAATTCGCGCGCGATTCTGGCGGCGGCGGGTATGAGCTACAAGGATCTCGGCAAGGTCGAGTATCTGCCGTTCGCCGAATCCGTCGATCTCATGAAGAACCGACAGCTCGGCGCGACCCTGCAATCGGCCGGGCTCGGCGTGGCCTCGTTGAAGGATCTGTCGACCTCGAGCCCGATCACGGTGGTGTCGGTACCGAAGGAGACCGTCGACAAGATCGGCCTGCCCTTCATCGCGGCGACCATTCCCGCCAACACCTACACCGGGCAGGACAAGGACGTGCCGACCGCGGCCGTGGTCAACTATCTCGTCACCAGCTCGGCCGTGTCGGACGATCTTGCCTACCAGATGACAAAACTGGTCTACGAGTCGCTGCCCGAACTCGCCAACGCGCATGCGGCCGGCAAGGAGATCAAGCTCGAGACGGCCGCCAGCGGCAGCCCGGTTCCGCTGCACCCCGGCGCGATCCGCTATTACAAGGAAAAGGGGCTGATCAAGTAAGGTCGGCCGTCACTATCGGACGTCATGGCCGGGCTTGTCCCGGCCATCCACGTTCTAAGGCCAGGCGAGAAAGATCGTGGATGCCCGGGACAAGCCCGGGCATGACGGTCTGAATACGCGGCGCCAATGCTATAAGCGCTGGACGGTTGGGGACATATCGATGTTGCAGGCAGAGGGCAGCGAAGCGCCCATCAAGGTCGAGTTCGACAATTTCGAACACGGTTTTCCGGAAGGCTTTGGCCCGGGCTGGTGGGGCACGCTCGCGTACTGGATCGGCATCGCCTTCGCGACCTTCCAGCTTTATGTCGCGGCCTTCAACTATCTGCCGAGCCAGGTGGTGCGCGGCGTCCATGTCGGATTCCTCGTCCTCCTCACCTTCGGTCTGATCGGCAATTTCACCGCCAAAAGCGATTTCGGCCGCGCGATCGGCTGGCTGATCGGCAGCGCGGGCTTTCTGTGCGGGCTCTATCAATGGATCTTCTATGCGGATCTGATCGCACGTGACGGCGATCCGACGCGCCTCGATCTTGTGGTCGGCACGCTGCTCGCCGTCCTGATCTTCGAGGGCACGCGGCGGCTGATGGGCGCGGCGCTCCCGCTGATGTGCGGCGCCTGTCTCGTCTACTGGTTCTTCGGCCAGTATCTGCCGTCACCGCTGAACCATCGCGGCTATGATTTCGACCAGATCGTCACTCATCTCTCCTTCGGCACCGAGGGCTTTTACGGCGTGCCGATCTACGTCTCGGCGACCTACATTTTCCTGTTCATCCTGTTCGGCTCGTTCCTGGAGCGCGCCGGCATGATCCAGCTCTTCACCGACGTTTCTCTTGGGTTGTTCGGCAGGACCCGCGGCGGCCCGGCCAAGGTCGCGGTGTTCGCCTCGGGCATGATGGGCACGATCTCGGGCTCGGGCGTCGCCAACGTCGTCACTGTTGGCCAGTTCACGATTCCGCAGATGATCAGGTTCGGCTATCGCCGCGCGTTCGCGGCCGGTGTCGAGGCGACGGCCTCGATGGGCGGGCAGATCATGCCGCCGGTGATGGGAGCGGTTGCCTTCATCATGGCGGAGACGCTCGGCGTCCAATATTCGGAGGTCGTGAAAGCGGCTGCGATTCCCGCGATGCTCTATTTCGCCTCCGCCTTCTGGATGGTGCATCTGGAGGCCGGCAAGCACGGGCTCACCGGGATGAAGAAGTCGGAGACCCCGAGCGCCTGGAAGGCGCTGGTGACGCGCTGGTACCTCGTGCTGCCGCTCGCAGCGCTCGTCTACATGCTGTTCGAAGGCTTTACGCCACTCTATGCCGGCAGCATGGGCCTCGCGCTCACAGTGGGGCTGATCCTCGGCACCGCCATCACGACGGGCGCACCTTCGATGGCTATCCGCTATATCTTCTGGATCGGGCTTGCGCTCGTGGTCGCGGCGCTCTCGCGCGACGGCCTTCAGATCGTGCCGGTCGCAGGCGTCGTCGTCGCGTTGATCGTGATCACTGCGTTCGTGCGCGGCGGATTTTCCGCCCTGCGCGCCTGCCGCGATGCGCTGGCTGAAAGCGCGAAATCCGCCATCACCGTCGGCATGGCTTGCGCCATTGTCGGCGTCATCATCGGCATGATGTCGCAGACCGGCGTCGGCACCATTTTCGGCGGTTGGGTGATCGGCCTCGGCGAGAAGAGCCTGTTCCTGGCGCTGATCATGACCATGCTGCTGTCGATCCTGCTCGGCACCGGGATCCCGACCATCCCGACCTACATCATCACGGCGGCGCTCGCGGCGCCCGCGCTGGCGAAACTCGGCGTACCGCTGATCGCGAGCCACATGTTCGCGTTCTATTACGGCATCATGGCCGACCTCTCGCCGCCGGTGGCGCTGGCTGCGTTAGCCGCGGCACCGATCGCGAAGGAGAATCCTGACAAGATCGGCTGGGAGGCGATGCGTATCGCGCTGGCCGGCTACGTCATCCCCTTCATCTTCGTCTATTCGCCGGCGCTGATGCTGCAGGCCGGCGATCCCATGGCAGCCAAGCTCGGCTTCTACGGCGCGGTGGCGTTGGCGACCTTGAAGGCCCTGGTGGCGATCGCCCTGTTCGGCATGGTCGCCATCGGCTTCCTGTTCACGCGCCTGACGTTCCTTGAACGTTTGGTCGCGCTCGGTGCCGCGATCTGCCTGCTCGGCGATTTCCCGTTCAGCGACACCGCCGGCTTCCTGCTCGCCGCGGCAATCGTGCTGTGGCAGTGGCGGCGGCGTCCGCCGGCGCCGGTCGAGGCGGTGTGAGCCTCTGCTTCGTCACAGCCTCAGGCGTGAAGGCGCTAGCGCTGTCCGCGTTCACGCTGGTGTGGACGCATTCCATCGCGAAGGTCGACTGGCAGGAAGACTGGCGCGTCACCCCCGCCGGGCTCGAACTGACGCAGGCACGCGTGAAGGGCACCGGCCCCGGCATGGAGCCGCCGCCCGAGGCGCGCCTCGTCGACGGCTGGTTTCAGTGGAGGCCTGCGCGTGCGCCGATGCCGGAGGTGGTGCTCGGCAATTCGGGCGCGGCTGGCGAATGGCGGCTATGCCATGACGGCAAGTGCCGGACGTTGTCCGAGATTGTCGGTCATCCCATTGGTGCTAACGTCACCACGATGAAGATTTGCGACGATCCGTAGCCCGGATGAGCGAAGCGACATCCGGGAGCGGCGGCCCCGGATATCGCTACGCTCATCCGGGCTACAAGAAAAATAAAGGAGAAACGCGATGGATCGGCTCAAGGGCAAGGTTGCGATGGTGGTGGGCGCCGGCTCGATCGGACCCGGTTGGGGCAACGGCAAGGGCACCGCGGTCACCTTTGCGCGCGAGGGCGCGCAGGTGTTTTGCGTCGATCGCAACGGCGCGGCCGCCGAGGAGACCGTGAAGATCATCACGGACGAAGGCGGCCAGGCGATCGCGTTCACGGCCGAGGTCTCGCGTGCGCACGAGGTCGAGGCGATGGTCGCCGCGTGCCTGAAGGCCTACGGCCGCATCGACGTGCTCGACAACAATGTCGGCATCGCCGAGATGGGCAGCGTGGTCGAAGTGACCGAGGAGAGCTGGGACCGGGTCTTCAGCGTCAACCTCAAGAGTGCCTATTTCGCCATGAAGCACGTCATCCCGGTCATGGTGAAACAGGGCGGCGGCTCCATCATCAACATCTCCTCGATCGCCTCGATCCGCCACATGGGTATCTCCTACGTCACTTACGGCACTTCAAAAGCGGCGATGAACCAGATGACGCGCACCACCGCGATCGAGTTTGCGCGCCACCATGTCCGCGTCAACGCGATCCTGCCCGGCCTGATGAAGACGCCGATGGTGGAACATTCCGCAGGTCTTGCGAACAGCTATGCCAAGGGCGACGTCGAGGCGATGTGGCGGGCGCGCGATGCGCAAGTGCCGATGGGCCACATGGGCGACGCCTTCGACGTCGCTAACGCCGCACTGTTCCTGGCCTCGGACGAAGCGAAATATGTGACGGGGATCGAGCTCGTGGTGGACGGCGGGATCACGTGCAAGGCGGGGGCGTAGCTCCTTGCTCGTCGCCCTGGCGTAAGCCAGGGCCCATTACCACAAGGCTCGGTTGGCGAAGACTGCCGGCTCCAGCTTCTTCAACAATCAGCATTCGGGGTAATGGGTCTTGGCTTTCGCCAGGACGACACTATTGCGCCAGCGCCAGAATCCCGCCGGCGAATGAATGCCATGCCGCCGTTTCGCTGATCGGCCAGTTCAGCACCTTCACCGCCAGCATCGCGAGCGTGCCGGTGATGTAGACCGGGTGCACGCGGCCTTCGGTGCGCCAGTCGCGTACCATGGCGACGACGAGCAGCAGCGAAGCGACCATCGCGGGTGCGATGGTGACGGGCACCGGCGGCGGCCCGGGCGGTCCCGGAGGCGCGAGGAAAGTGAGAAACCAGCGCGCGATCGCGGCATCGAGGATGGAGACCGCGGCGAGCAGCATCAGGCGTTTGTGAATCTCCGGCTTTCGCGTGTTCATGATCGCGAGCACGAACACCATTGCAAAGAACGCAATCCCGCTCATCGGTACGATCGAGAAGGCGATGCCGGCCTCTTTCTGTCCGAGCGCCGCGGAATGCTGCATCACATGGACGGAGGCGAGGAAGCCGAAGATCGTCATCGCGGTCGCGAGCGAAACGCCGGCGATGCCGAGCGCACGGTGATTGACCACGCGGCCTGAGGCGGCGAGCCAGGTCTGGATCACGAAATAGAGAGACCAGGTGAAGAACAAGAGACCATGGAAATGAATGACGGGGCTTGCGGACAAGGTCCGTTGCGCGAGCGGCACAAAATAGGTCGGTGCGAAGCCGAGAAAGGCGGTGGCCGCGCAGGCCAGCGCCATGTGGAGATAGAAATATCGTGCGGGCGACGCATCTCGCGCGCGCACACGACGGTCGTCGATCAGGGTCGTCATGAGGGATGAGTCTGGAGAGGCGGCGTTTGGTTCAAAGCAAACCGTCCCTGCACCGTCGTCCCGAGGCGCGCACAGCGCGAGCCCGGGACCCATAATCACAGGGCGCGGTTTGGCGCGAAGCTGGTAACTCCGAATCTTCGCAAAACACTTGCTGCGGCGTATGGGTCCCGGATCTGCGCTTCGCTTGTCCGGGACGACAGCGGTGTTTGCGGATCTAACCCCCCGCGCTCAATTCCGCGCGATCGAGCTCCTCCTCGATTCTGTGAAACGCGTCGTCGCCGATCACCTCGGTGGCGCGGAGTTCGAAGATCGACTTTCGCGCGGCCGCGATGCCACGGCGGCGCAGCGGATCGGCCGGCAATTCGCCGTTGGTGATGCCGCCATGGGGATCGTCGTCGGCCTGCATCAGGATGGCGCGATATTCGAGCCGCAGGATTTCCGCTTCCTCCGACGGATCGTCCTCGATCGCGTCGAGCGCCGCGCGATAGGCGACGGCGCGGGCACGCGCGACCTCGATGCCGACGGGATCGTCGTCCTTGAGGCCGAACGCCAGGATCAGCGGCCGCAACGTCAGGCCCTGCACGACCAGCGTGCCGAGCACGACGGCAAACGCCGAGAAGACGATGAAGTCACGATGCGGAAAGCTCTCCGGCAGGGCAAAGGCGGTGGCGAGCGTAACCAAGCCGCGCATGCCGCACCAGGAGATGATGAGGCCGCCCTTGGCCGAGGCGACCTGCTTCGGATCCTTGGGGTGATAGATGCCGTGCGCCACCAGCGTGCGCAGCGTCGTGCGGTAGAACGTAATCCAGGCCAGCCGCACCAGGACCACGGTGAGCAGGATCCAGGCGGCCGCCACGCAATATTCCCAGCGCACGTCCGCATCGAGGCGCGTCCAGATCGGCCGCATCTGCATGCCGATCAGCATGAAGGCGAGCACGTTGAGCACGAACACCATGGTTTCCCACACCGCATAGGAAGGTACTCGCAGCCGCGCCGGCATGCGTGTCCCAGCCGTGCGGGCGATGGTGATGCCGTAGACTACTATGGTGAGGATGCCAGAGAGACCGAGATGCTCGGCGGCAATCCAGACCATGAAGGTCGTGGCGAATTGGATGATGATCGAGCTGGGGGCCTCCTTCACGCGTTCCATGAACAGCGGGATGATGCGGCCTGCGACCAGGCCCGCGACGACGCTGCCGACCAGGGCCAGCGCCATGGTCGGCGCGACCTGGCTCCATGCCAGATGCTCGGTTGCGATCGCTCCGACCGCGATGCGATAGATCAGGAGCGCGGTCGCGTCGTTGAGCAGGCTCTCGCCCTCCAGGACCTTCACCATGCGGTGAGGCAGCTTCACCTGGCTCAGGATCGCGACCGCAGCGGCCGCGTCCGGCGGGGCCACGATGGCGCCGAGCGCAACCGCGGCGGCCCAGGGCATGTCAGGCATCAGGCGGTGCGCGACGTAAGCCACAGCGGCCGTTGTCAGGCCGACCGCGGCGACGACCAGAGTGGAGACCGGAACCCAATTGTTGCGGAGATCGCGCAGCGAGGTGTCGAAGGCGGCATCGAGCAGGACCGGTGCGACAAAAAGAGCCAACGCCAGGTCGGGCTCCAGCGTCCAGGACGGGCTCGACGGCACAAACGCGATCAGTGCGCCCCCGATCGCGAGAAAGGTCGGATAGGGGACCTTGATCCGCCGCGCCAGCGCCGATAATCCAACGGCGCCGAGCAGAAGCACGATGATCCATTCGAATGTCGACACGTTGATCCCCGAAACCGATTTGAGCGGCGCCACAAGCTAGCACCAATCCGGCCGTATGATGGATAGTGCGGCCCCGAGGCAAGACCTCAACCCGGACCTTAACCCAAGATTTTCCGACTGTGACGAGCATGCGTTTTCTCATTCAATGGTCCGGTGCCGGGGTGCTCTTCGCGCTCTCGTTCGTCGTGGCTCATGCCGCGACCGGCGGCGAACCGGCCGCGGTCCCGCAGGTCGACATCGCGCCGTGCCTCGCGGCTGCCGCGGTCGACGACTTTGACAAGGCCGCCACGGCCTGCGCCGCCGTGATCGACAACGAGAAGACGGCGAAAGGCGATCTGATCAAGGCGCTGATCGCGCGCGGCGGGCTTTATGCGCGGCACGACCAGGTCGACCGCGCGATCGCCGACGACAGCCGCGCCCTGGAGCTCGATTCCGGTCTCGCCGATATCTTCAACGCGCGGGGCGAGCTCTGGCTGAGGAAGGGCGACAAGCCCAAGGCGGTGCAGGATTTCGGCGCGGCATTGAAAATCGATCCGAATCACGAGCAGGCCAAGGCCAATCACAAGGCGATGGCGCGCGAGATCGAGCGGATCGGCGCGCAGATGGCGGTCGCGGGCAAGCCCAGCTTCATTTGCAAGGGTGCGCGCCGCCCCGTCGAGAGGGCGATCTGCGCCAACCGCGAGCTCGCTGATCTCGACCGTGAGGTCTTTGCCGCCAACGCGCGCGTGTTGCGCGAAGCCCGCAATGCAGGCGAAGCGAAGGCGCTTCAGCGCGAGCAGGACGATTTCATCGCCCGCCGCAACGCCGGGTTCGGCCGGCCGGGGTACGATTTGAAGAAGGCGATGCAGGAGCGGCTGCAGCGGCTCAACGGGGTGGACGGGTATTGAGCTCCTCATCTCGCCCGTAAGAGCGGGACGAAGAAGGGAAGGATCGGTGCGCCGCTGGCACGCCTCGATTTGAACCGATTCTTTGGCCGCCGCGACAATGGTGAAAGCCTGATGTCCCGGAGCCCTATGCCATGTGCGGCACGCATCCTTCCGCGCAAATGCTCTCGTTTGCAAAAATCTCGTTTCGCTCGCTCCTGCTCAGCGCGGCAATGAGCGTCGTCCTCGTCGCTCCTGCCTTGGCCGGCGTCGATTGCGTGATGGAGAGCAAAGCCGCTCCGGCTGAGCTGATCCCGGCCTGCAGCGCCACCATTGACCAGGCCTCAATTCCATCCTCCGATCGCGCCGCGGCGTTGCTGGTGCGCGCCGACGCCAATGCGCGGACCTCGGGCGGCCTCACGCAGGCGCTGCGGGACATCGACCGCGCCATTGCGCTCGATGGCAAGAACGCAAAAGCCTGGCGCCTGCGCGGCGATCTCCTCCGCGAGGCCGGCGGCGATCTCAACCGCGCCGCGGCGGACCTCAGCAAGGCCATCGAACTCAATCCGCAGGATTCGGAATCTTACGAGCTGCGCGGCGTGGTCTACACCAACCAGCGCCGGCTCGACCGCGCGCTTGCCGATTACGACCAGGCGATCAAGCTGAAGCCTGACAATGCACAGGCCTGGTCAGACCGCGGCGTGACCTATTATCTCGGCGGCGACAACGAGAACGCGATCCGCGATCTCAGCGAGGCGTTGCGGCTCGATCCGAACCGGCCGCGCAGCTACACCAATCGTGGCGCCGCCTACAAGAAGCTCGGCCAGCTCGAGAGGTCGGTTGCCGACGATGGCGAGGCGATCAGGCTCGATCCGAAGGTGCCCGAATATTACGACAATCGCGGGCTGTCCCTGGCCGCGATGGGCGAGTACGACAAGGCGATTGCCGATTACGATCAGGCGCTGCGGCTGGCACCGCGCCCGAACTTCTTCGCTAACCGCGGCGACTCCTACCACCTCAAGGGCGAGCTTGGCGCGGCGCTGAGCGATTACGAGGCCGCGCTGAAACTCGAGCCGAATTTCGCGCAGACCTACAATAACCGCGCCGTGCTCTACAAGAAGATGGGCGAGCGCAAGAAGGCGCTGGCCGACTACGAAACCGCGCTGCGGCTCGATCCCGGCAACGACAACGCTGCCGCCGGCCGCCGCGCCATGATCGCGGAGATCGTGAAATTCGGCGGCGAGCCGCTGCGGCCGCTCGCGGCGAATTCCGGCAAGGGCCCGTCGTTCGATTGTGCCACTGCGAAGCGCGAGGTCGAGAAGGTGATCTGTGCCGATCCGCAGCTGGGTGTGCTCGATCGCCAGATCGCCGAGACTTATGAGCGCGTGCTGAAATCGGCCGGGTCCCGCTCGGCCGGCGACCTCCGTCGCACCCAGCGCGACTTCCTCGCCACCCGCAATACGAGCTTCGGCCGCGCCGGCTATGATCTGAGCAAGGTCATGCAGGACCGCCTGCAGCGGCTGAACGCGATGGATAGCTGAGCACTGTTCTTTTCAGCTTGAACCGCGGCCCATTCCCGGGAAAATAGCCCTCAAACATGGCCGGTACTTGATCCCTGTCATGGCGGGGCGTTTGTCCTGCCACAAGGTCAAGGCCAGGCGAATAAAAGGGAACGGGAGCGCGGGAATGAACGTCCGAGGAAACGTCCAAGGAAACATCGACGGAAAGAGCCTCTATCACGAGGTTTATGCGCGCTCGCTGGCCGACCCTGAGGGCTTTTGGGCCGAGGCGGCCAAGGAGATCGACTGGATCGAGCCACCAAAAAAGATCTTCGATCCCTCGCAGGGCGTCTACGGCCGCTGGTTCAGCGGTGGCATTGTGAACACCTGCTACAACGCGCTCGACCGCCACGTCGAACGCGGCCGCGCCGACCAGATCGCGCTGATCCATGATTCGCCGCTGGCAAATAGCGTCACCAAATTCACCTACACCGAACTGCTGGCCGAAGTGCAGGCGCTCGCCGCCATCATGCAGGACTTTGGTGTCGCCAAGGGCGATCGCGTCGTCCTCTACATGCCGATGGTCCCGGAGGCCGTCGTTGCGATGCTCGCCTGCGCGCGCATTGGCGCGGTGCACTCCGTGGTGTTCGGCGGCTTTGCCGCGAAAGAGCTCGCCACCCGCATCGACGATGCGCAGCCAAAGTTGATCCTGTCGGCGAGCTGCGGCGTCGAGCCCGGCCGCATCGTGCAGTACAAGCCGCTGCTCGACGAGGCGATCAGGCTTGCGGGCGCAAAGCCGAAGGCCTGCATCGTGCTGCAACGTCCGCAGCTCGTCTGCGCCCTCACGCCCGGCCGTGACTATGATTGGGCGGGCCTGCGCCGCAAGGCGATGAACGACGGCAAGCAGGCGCCTTGCGTGCCCGTCGCCGCCACCGATCCGCTCTACATCCTCTATACGTCAGGCACGACCGGCATTCCCAAGGGCGTCGTGCGGGACAATGGCGGCCATCTCGTCGCAGTGAAATGGTCCATGTTCAACCTCTATGGCGTCAAGCCGGGCGAGGTCTGGTGGTGCGGCTCCGACATCGGCTGGGTGGTCGGCCACAGTTACATCGTCTACGGCCCGCTGCTGCACGGCGCGACCTCGATCATGTATGAGGGGAAGCCGGTCGGCACGCCCGATGCAGGCGCGTTCTGGCGCGTGATCAGCGAGCACAAAGCTGTCGCCTTCTTCACTGCGCCGACCGCGTTCCGCGCGCTCCGGAAAGAAGATCCGGAAGGAAAATTCATCCGGCAGTACGACCTCTCGACGTTCCGCACGCTGTTCCTGGCCGGCGAGCGCGCCGATCCGCCGACGGTGGAATGGGCGGAGCAGCAGTTGAAAGTGCCTGTCATCGACCATTGGTGGCAGACCGAGACCGGCTGGTGCATCGCCGGCAATCCGGTTGGCTTAGGCCAGCTGCCGGTGAAGCACGGATCGCCGACGGTGCCGATGCCGGGCTACCAGGTCGACGTGGTCGACGAAGCGGCAAAGCCGGTCGGTCCGAACACCATGGGCTCGATCGTCATCAAGCTTCCGATGCCGCCGGGCTGCCTGCCGACACTGTGGAATCAGGACGAACGGTTTAAGGAAGCCTACCTCACCGAATTCCCCGGCTACTACAAAACATCGGATGCCGGCTACAAGGACGAGGACGGCTATGTCTTCGTCATGGGCCGCACCGACGACATCATCAACGTCGCCGGCCATCGGCTCTCCACCGGCGGCATGGAGGAGATCCTGGCTTCGCATCCCGATGTCGCCGAATGCGCCGTGCTCGGCGTCAAGGACGCGATCAAAGGTGAGGTACCCTGCGGCTTCCTGGTGCTCAAGGCGGGTGTGAAGCGGGCCCCCGCCGAGATCGAGAAGGAGATCATCGCGCTGGTGCGCGACAAGCTCGGTCCCGTTGCCGCGTTCAAGCTCGCCATCACCGTCGGGCGCCTGCCCAAGACGCGCTCCGGAAAGATCTTGCGCGGCACCATCAAGAAGATCGCAGATGGTGAAGCCTGGACCATGCCGGCGACGATTGAGGACCCCAAGGTGCTCGACGAGATCGGCGATGCGCTGAAGGGGCGGGTGTGAGGTTTGCAATGGGGCTTGAATAGGCCGCATTTTTCCGCTGAATCCTCATCCTGAGGAGCGCGCCTGGCGCGCGTCTCGAAGGATGAAAGGCCCCGCTGCTCCAGCTTGGCCTGCATGGTTCGAGACGCCCGCTGCGCGGGCTCCTCACCATGAGGATGAAGGGCCTGCCATGAATTCGAAGCCGTTTCTAGCGATTGCATTTGCGGGCCTCATTCTCTCCGCCTGCTCCGCGCGCTACCAGACGCCGGTGGCGATGGGCGGCGATGATGACGACGCGGTCTGCCAGAGCCGCGGCTATGCGGCCGGCTCGCCTGAATACGTGGCCTGCCGCAAGGACCGCGACGTCCAGCGCAGCGCCGCGACCACCCGCGCCGACCGCCGCCAGCGCGACCTCGGCGAATACATGCTGAACCATCCGGACCGGCCATGATGTAAGCCGTGGCATTATCCTGCCGCGACAGATCTGCAACGCCGCAGCCAAATCGCAATCGCACTTGTCCTGATTTGATCGGCATCAAATCCTTCACCACTGCCTTTCTGCTCTGACGCTGATGTCGCGCAACGAAGCGCGCAAATGGCTGAAGGGGAATGCAATGGACGGAATAATAAGAAACGTGGCGCGGCTCGCGGCGCTAGGCGCGGCGCTGGCGGGGGCTTTTGCCTCGGCACAGGCCGCCGATTTGCCGATCTACAAAAAGGCGCCGCCGCCGGTAGAAGCCTTCAATCCCTGGATGGTGCGTTTGCGGGTACTTGGCGTGTTGCCGGATGCGGGCGGCTCGACCGTCAATGTCGCCGGCGTTCCGTCACTGTCGTCGCCGAATTCGGGCCTCTCGATCAGCGACCAGGTCGTGCCTGAGCTCGACATCAGCTATTTCTTCACCAGGAACATCGCGGCCGAGCTGATCCTGGGCGTAACCCGGCATTCGATCAGCGGCACCGGCTCGCTCGCAAATCTGCCGATCGGCAAGACTACGCTGCTGCCGCCGACGCTGACCCTGCAATATCACTTCGACAATTTCGGCGCATTCAAGCCGTATATCGGTGCCGGCGTGAACTACACAATGTTCTTCAGCAACTCCGCCGCCAATACGCCGGCCGTCATCGCAGGTCCGCCCGCGATTGTCGCCACCACCACGAGCCTGCATGTCAGCAACGCCTTCGGTGGCGCGGTGCAGTTCGGCTTCGACTACATGCTCGATCGGCACTGGGGCCTCAACGTCGACGTCAAGAAGCTCTGGTTGCGGCCGGACTATTCGGCGACGGTCAGTGGGCTGCCGGTTACCGGCACTGCGCATATCGACCCGTGGCTGGTCGGCGGTGGTGTGACGTATAAGTTCTGAAGTTGTTGTTGCCTTAGGGAGGCACACTGTCGCCCTAACGTCGCCCTGGCGAATGCCAGGACCCATACCGCGGAATCTATCGACTGAGCGCGGTAGGAGAACCGAGCGACGAGTCTTCACCAAATTCCTCCTTGGGGTAATGGGTCCTGGCTTTCGCCAGGACGACGCCGGAGGGTATACGTTGTCAGTCGTTTTGCAGATGCAAAATAAAAACGCGGCAGGTTTCCCTGCCGCGTTTTTATTGGGTTCACGAATGAGGAGCGGAAGGATTACTCCTCCTCCTGGTCCTGCTTCTTGCCGCCGAGTGTCTTCAGCTTGGCGAACACGGCATCGACGTTGAGATCGTCGCTGGACCTCTCGGCGGGTTCGTACTCGTCCTTCTTGGTGGTTTCGGAGGCCGGCAGCAGGGTGGCGCCGCCATAGGCCGCGTCGATCGGCTTTTCCTTGGCCGCGCGCGCGACCTCGAAATCGAGCTCGATCTGCGAGCAGAGGCCAAGGGTGACGGGATCAATCGGCGTCAGCTGGGACGTGTTCCAGTGGGTGCGATCGCGGACACTGGCGATCGTGCTCTTGGTCGTGCCGACCAGGCGCATGATCTGGGCGTCCTTGAGCTCGGGATGGTTGCGCAGCAGCCAGAGGATGGCGCTCGGGCGTTCGTGGCGGCGCGAGACCGGGGTGTAGCGCGGGCCCTTGCGCTTGGGTTGCGGCGGCAGCACCACCTTACTCTCCTGGAGTCGGAGCCGGTAGTCCGGGTTGTTCTCGCCCTTCTCGATCTCCTCGCGGGTCAGCTGGCCGTTGGAGAGGGGATCCATGCCCTTGATGCCTTGGGCGGCGTCGCCATCGGCGATCGCGCGCACCTCGAGGGGGTGCATTTTGGTGAAATCGGCGACCTGATCGAAGGTCAGCGCGGTGTTGTCGAGCAGCCAGACGGCGGTCGCCTTGGGCATCAGAGGTGCGTTGCTCATGGCAAATCTCCTTTGTGCTTCGCCCACCCCTTTGGAGGCGAAACCGGTGGTCATCAGCGATGACTGGGAATTCGCGCTATATAAGCCCGGAGGGGGTAGCCACGCAATGGTTCTGCTATAGATAGTGCCTTGACAGCGCCCGAAAGGGGGCCCAATTCCCTCTGAAGTCCCTGTAAGACCGTACCCAAGCCCTATTCATTCATCGACCGCTTCCCGCCCATTTGGCGAGGTGATTCGGTCCCGAGATCGCTCAATGTCAGCCAAACCAGACCTCAAGATCGTGCTTTGTTCTCCCCGTGGCTTCTGCGCCGGGGTGGTCCGGGCGATCGACACCGTGGAACGGGCGCTCGATAAATACGGCGCCCCCGTCTATGTTCGCCATGAGATTGTGCATAACAAATACGTCGTCGATGGGTTGAAGAAGAAGGGCGCGATCTTCGTCGAGGAACTCGCCGAGATCCCGGAAAACACCACCGCGCCGGTGGTGTTCTCGGCCCATGGCGTGCCGAAATCGGTTCCGGCCGACGCCACATCCCGCAATTTGTTCTCGCTGGATGCGACCTGCCCCCTGGTCACCAAGGTCCACCGCGAGGCCGCGATCCATTTCAAGCGCGGCCGCGAGATCTTCCTGATCGGCCATTCCCATCATCCCGAGGTGGTGGGCACGCTCGGCCAGCTCCCGACCGGCGCCGTGACCCTGATCGAGACCGCCGAGGACGCGAAGACCATCGCCCCGAAGGACCCGAACAACCTCGCCTTCGTGACCCAGACCACGCTGTCGATCGACGACACCGCGGAGATCGTGGCGCTTCTGAAGGAGCGCTTCCCGAACATCAACGGGCCGCACAAGGAAGACATCTGCTACGCCACCACCAACCGCCAGCTCGCGGTGAAGAAGGTGGCGCCGGTGGTCGACGCCCTGATCGTGGTTGGTGCGCCGAACTCGTCGAACTCGCAGCGCCTGCGCGAGGTCGCCGAACGCGAGGGTTGCCCGATCGCCGTGCTGGCGCAGCGCGCCACCGAAATCGACTGGAAGCGGTTCGAGAACATCACCAGCCTCGGCATCACCGCTGGCGCCTCGGCACCGGAAGTGATCGTCGAGGAGATCATGGACGCGTTCGCCGAGCGCTTCACGCTGCATGTGGAGACGGTCTCGGCCGCGGAAGAGAACGAGTTCTTCCCGCTGCCGCGTCAGGTGCGCCCCGAAGCCGCCGCCGAGTAGATCTTCATGGCGGTCTACACCGACGTTGCCGCCGACGAGCTTGCGGACTTCCTCAACCAATACGATCTCGGCGAGTTGCTCTCGTACAAGGGCATCGCCGAGGGCGTCGAAAATTCCAACTTCCTGCTGCATACGACCAAGGGATCGTTCATCCTCACGCTCTATGAGAAGCGCGTGGCGAAGAACGATCTGCCGTTCTTCCTCGCACTGATGACGCATCTGGCCGAGCACGGCGTCAACTGCCCGCTGCCGGTGAAGGGAACGGACGGCGAGGCGTTGCGCGAGCTGTCGGGCCGGCCGGCCGCGATCATCACCTTTCTCGAGGGCGTCTGGCCGCGCAAGCCGAACGCGGCCCATTGCGCCGGCGTCGGCGAGGGGCTCGCCAAGATGCATCTGGCGAGCGCGAATTTCGCGATCAGGCGTGCGAACGCGCTGTCGGTCCCGGGCTGGCGGCCGCTGTTCGATGCCGCGTCACAGCGGGCCGACGAGGTGCAGCCCGGCCTGCGCGCGTTCCTGAGCCACGAGCTCGACTACCTCGAGAGCGGGATCTGGCCGACGCAGCTGCCTGAAGGCGTGATCCACGCCGACCTCTTCAACGACAACGTCTTCTTCCTCGGCGACAAGCTCTCCGGAATCATCGACTTCACTTTCGCCTGCAATGATATGCTGGCTTATGACGTCGCGATCTGTCTCAACGCCTGGTGCTTCGAGCCAGATCATTCCTTCAACGTCACCAAGGCGCGGGCCTTCCTCAACGCCTATGGCCGTGTGCGAAAGCTGTCCGAGGCGGAAGAGGCAGCGCTGCCGCTGCTCGCGCGCGGCGCCGCGATGCGGTTCCTGCTGACGCGGCTGGTCGACTGGCTCAACGTTCCGCCCGGCGCGCTGGTTCGGCCGAAGGATCCGCTGGAATATGTCCGCAAGCTGCGCTTCCACCAGAGCGTTTCCAGCGTGCGCGACTACGGGCTGATGCCGTCGGGGCTGGTGGCGTGAGCGAGCTTCCGATTGTCACGATCTACACCGACGGCGCCTGCTCGGGAAATCCGGGGCCCGGCGGCTGGGGCGCGATCCTGAAGTTCGGCGACAAGGAAAAAGAACTGAACGGTGGTGAGCGCCACACCACCAACAACCAGATGGAATTGATGGCGGCGATCTCCGCGTTGGAAGCGCTGAAGAAGCCGTGCACGGTCGATCTCTATACCGACAGCCAATATGTCCGTCAGGGCATCACCGGCTGGATTCACGGCTGGAAGCGCAACGGCTGGCGCACCGCCGACAAGAAGCCGGTGAAGAATGTCGAGCTATGGCAGCGCCTCGATGCTGCGCTGAAGGCTCATGACGTGCGCTGGCACTGGGTCAAAGGCCACGCAGGGCATCCCGAGAACGAACGCGCCGATCAGCTCGCGCGGGACGGCATCGTGAAGGCGCGGTTGCAGGCGCGGGTGGCGGAGTAGCGCGGATCCGCGCTCCTTCCTCATGTTCCGCCGTCATCGCCCGGCTTGACCGGGCGATCCAGTACGCCGCGGCCTCTCGATTCAACAACAACTGTCTCTGGAATACTGGATGCACCGCTTTCGCGGGGCATGACAGTGTCGTTTGTGGCTGAAAGCGGTGGCCGCTTACAGCTGCCCGAGCAGCGTATCGCCGCCGGACACCTCGACCTTGCCGGGCATCGCCTCGAGGTTCAGCTTCTTGACCACGCCGTCCTCGACCAACATCGAATAGCGCTTGGAGCGGATGCCGAGACCGTTGCCGGAGGCGTCGAGCTCCATGCCGATCGCCTTGGCGAAGTCGGCATTGCCGTCGGCGAGGAAGATGGCCTCGTCGCGCTGGTCGGTGTCGCGCTTCCACGCGTTCATGACGAAGGCGTCGTTGACGGAGACGATGGCGATGGTGTCGACGCCCTTGTCCTTCATGGCGTAGGCGTTGAGGAAGATGCTCGGCAGATGCATCTTGTGGCAGGTGCCGGTATAGGCGCCGGGCACCGCGAATAGCGCCACTTTCTTGCCCTTGAAGATGTCGTCGGTGGTCTTCACCTGCGGGCCTTCGGCCGTCATCACGCGGAATTTCGCCTCGGGCAGCTTGTCGCCAGTCTGGATCGCCATCGTCAGTCTCCCTGAAAATCGGTCCCGCTTTTTAGACCGTGCGGCGGCGCTGCACAATGTTGCCGGTAGGGCAGGCGGTGAGGGCGGGACCCTTCACCATTATGTCATCAGCCGGCGAACCCGCCGCCGTCGAGGAAGGCCTGCTCGTCCGGGGTGGTGTCGCGGCCGAGCAGGCGGTTGCGGTGGGGGAAGCGGCCAAACCGCCGGATGATGTCGGCGTGCTCACGCGCGTATTTCAGGTTTTCGGCATTCTCGGTGTTTTGAAACAGCGCGACGCAGTGCAATTGGTCGGGCAGGTGCTCGGAATGCATGAAGGGCAAATAGAGGAATTCGAGCAGGACCGGATCGATCCTTTGATCTGCACCCCGCGCAATGGCGCGGCGGGCGACGTCGCGCGCGAGCGCGTCGCTGGCAAAGGCCTGCGCCGTGCCCCGGAACATGTTGCGCGGAAACTGGTCGAGCACGATGACGAGCGCGAGTGCGCCCTCGTCGGTCTCCTCCCACGACGAGAGCTCGCCGGCGACCGCCTTCTGCCACAGCGCGAGAAAGCGGCGCCTGACCTCCGCGTCGAATGCGTCGTCGCGCTCGTACCAGGCATCGCGGCCGGCCTCGCGCCAGAAGGCGAGGATGCCGGCCGGACTGATGATGCTGTCGTCGGTCATGAACGAAAGAGGCGCTTACGCCGCCTCCGCCTTCTTCTCGTCGCGCAGCTGCCGGCGCAGGATCTTGCCGACATTGGTCTTCGGCAGGTCGGTGCGGAATTCGATGTGCTTGGGCACCTTGTAGCCCGTCAACTGCTCCTGGCAGAATTTGACCAAGGCCTCCGCCGTGAGGTTCGGGTCCTTCTTGACCACGAACGCCTTCACCGCCTCTCCCGACTTGGAATCGGGAATGCCGATGACGGCGCATTCGAGCACCCCCGGGTTGCTCGCGATCACTTCCTCGATCTCGTTCGGATAGACGTTGAAGCCGGAGACCAGGATCATGTCCTTCTTGCGGTCGACGATCTTGGTGTAGCCTTTCTCGTCCATGATGCCGATGTCGCCGGTGCGGAAATAGCCGTCTGCGGTCATCACCTTGGCGGTCTCCTCCGGCCTGTTCCAATAGCCCGACATCACCTGCGGACCCTTGGCGCAGATCTCGCCGGGCTGGCCGAGCGGCATCTCGTTGCCGTCGTCGTCGCGGATCGAGATCCAGGTCGAGGGCACGGGGATGCCGATGGTGCCGTTGAACTCGGGATCGGTCGTGGTGTTGCAGGTCAGCGTCGGAGACGTCTCCGACAGGCCGTAGCCTTCGGCGATGGAGCAGCCCGTGATCGCCTTCCACTGCTCGGCGACGGGGCGCTGCACCGCCATGCCGCCACCATTCGAGATCTTCAGCTTGGAGAAATCGAGCTTCTTGAAGTCGGGATGATGCATCAGGCCGTTGTAGAGCGTGTTCACGGCCGGGAAGTTGTTGACCTGGTACTTCGCCAATTCCTTGATGAAGCCCGGGATGTCCCGCGGGTTGGGGATCAGGAGATTGCAGCCGCCGGCGCGCACCGCGAGCAGGTAGCAGGCCGTCAGCGCGAAGATGTGATAGAGCGGCAGCGCGCAGACGACCATGAGTTGATCGACATGCGGCGGCGCGGCCATCGCCGGCTGCAGCCAGGCGTCGTTCTGCAGGACGTTGGCGACGATGTTACGATGAAGCAAGGTGGCACCCTTGGACACGCCGGTGGTGCCGCCGGTATATTGCAGGAAGGCGACGTCGCCGGGCGACAGCTTCGGCTTGTTGAATGCCAGAGAGCGGCCGGCGGAGATCGCGTCGTTGAAGGACACCGCGCCTGGCAGCGACCAGGCCGGCACCATCTTCTTGACGCGGCGGACGACCAGATTGACGATCACGCCCTTGAAGCCGAGCAGGTCGCCCATGCTGCCGACGATGACGTGCTTGACTTGCGTCTTCGCGATCACCTGCTCGACGGTGTGGGCGAAATTCTCCAGCACGATGATGGCTTCGGCGCCGGAATCCTTGAGCTGGTGCTCGAGCTCGCGCGGCGTGTAGAGCGGATTGACATTGACCACCGCGAAACCGGCGCGCAGTACGGCTGCGGTCGCGACCGGATATTGCAGCACATTCGGCATCATGATCGCGACGCGGGCGCCGCGTTGCAGGCCTCGCCCTTGCAGGTAGGACGCCATCGCCAGCGACATCTG
Source organism: Bradyrhizobium sp. MI1.10 (assembly GCF_055811035.1). NCBI lineage: Bacteria > Pseudomonadati > Pseudomonadota > Alphaproteobacteria > Hyphomicrobiales > Nitrobacteraceae > Bradyrhizobium > Bradyrhizobium sp. MI1.10. Next base: position 108,834 of record NZ_JBVVPN010000020.1, on the reverse strand, counting down.
GTCGAGGTCGCGATAGCTGATCGACTTGTCCATGCAGATGAACGCCTTGCGGTCGGCGAACTTGGCGAAGCTCTCCTCCAGGAGGTCGACCAGCGATGAATATTGCGTCGGCTCGATATCGGCGGGGACGCCGGGCGGATATTGCTTAAGCCAGATGCGCTCCATGGAAACTCCCCTCATTGACCAGAGCCCGTTGTGTCTCGGGCTTGCCTCATTGCCGTCAGTATCGAGCCTGCCGGAACGGGTGGCAAGCGGTCGAGGCTTAGGATAAACGCCAGGGAGTGGCTACCGGAATCCTCGCAAACGGCGCTGCCGCAAGTGCGAAGTGCGGCGCGGTCTCGTCTCGCGTCGGCCGTTAACTGTTGTTGGCCGGCTTGGCGGGCTTGGTCGCGGCCTTGGGCTTGGCGGGCTTGGCTGCCTCGCCGCTCACCGCAGGCTTTGCCACCGCATCGGGCTTGGCTGCGGCATGCTTGGTGCCGGCCGGCTTGACTGCGGACTTGCCGTCGGCCGGCTTGGCGGCCGCCACCGGCTTGGCATCGGGCTTCGCCGCCGCCGTCTTGGCATCCTTCGGCTTGTCTGCTGGCTTGTCTGCCGCGTCGGGCTTTTTGGCGACGCGCGACTTCTTGCCACGCGGCTTTGGCGTGGCCTGCTGGTCGGCATCGGCCGCGACCGCCGCGATGAGGGCGGTCCCGGTGCGGGTCGGACCGGTATACACCAGCACGGGCTCGGCCGCGGCCGGGGCGGAGGCCATCAGCTCGGAGGCCTTCATCAGCGGCGGCTGAAGCCCGGCCGTGAAGAAGGTGACCTGGGCTTCGCCGCCCGTGGCCGAGGCCGACCCGGACGTGCCGCCATTGGTCGCGATCAGCGCGTCGTCATCGTCGCTGGCCGGCCGCTTGCGATGGCCGCCGCACATGTCGTCACGCAGGTTCGGCGGCGAGGCGTCGACCGGCACCAGCTTGTCGACCGTGCCGAGCGAGGGCCGGAGCCAGGTGAGATTGTCTTGCGAGAAGCCGCGCTCCAGCAGCTGCGCTGCCTTCACCGCGCGCGCGGTCCCGGAGTTGGCGCCCAGCACGACGGCGATCAGCCGGCGGCCGTTGCGGGTGGCCGATGCGACGAGGTTGTAGCCGGAGGCGCAGATGAAGCCGGTCTTGAAACCGTCGGCGCCGGGATAGCGGCCGATCAGCTTGTTGAAATTGCCGGTGACACGCTTGCCGAAGCGGATAGCCGGAATGTGCACGAAATACTCGTACTCGGGCAGGTCGCGCAGGAACGAGCGCGCGAGAATGCCGAGATCCCGCGCGGAGGTGATCTGTCCGTCGGCGGGCAGGCCGTTCGGATTGACGTAGCTCGTCTGCGTCATGCCGAGCTTCTGCGCGGTGTCGTTCATCAGCGCCGAGAAGCCGTCGATCGAACCGCCGACGCCTTCGGCGAGCACGACGGCCATGTCATTCGCCGATTTCACCATCATCATCTTGAGTGCGTTGTCGACGGTAAGCTGCGTTCCCGGTCGAAACCCCATCTTCGAGGGCGACTGCGAGGCTGCCGTCGGCGACACCGTGAGCAGTGTGTCGAGTGTGAGCTTGCCGTCCTTGACCGCCTTCAGCGTCACATAGGCGGTCATGATCTTGGTGACGGAAGCCGGATACCAGGGAATGGTCGCGTTTTCCGCCTGCAGCACCTTGCCGCTATCGGCCTCGATCAGGAGCAGCGCTTCGGCGCTCGCCGCGCGCGGCACGAGCAATGCGCCGCATGCGAGTGCCGCGGCGAGCAGGTTGAACAAGGATTGACGAAGCAGCGGGCGAAGAGCGTGCACTATCCGATTCCGGTCCTTGGAGACCCGCCGGTTCCGGTCGGCTCTCGTGATCTGATGTTCGGTTCTGAAATCCAGCGCCGCCGCTTGCGGCGCCGCAAACCTATACCGGCTGGTGCGTCGGGAATAGGGGCATCAGCGGGGTATTCCGCAATGAAATGGGCCGAATTTCGACGATACGATGGGGACTTGCCAAGGCTTGCTAAGGCGATTTGGCGGCAGTCGCAGCAGCCTCAGCCGCTGTCACGCTGGCCCGTGCGCTCTCCTGAACCATGAACTGGGCCCTGGCGAGGTCGGCGAAATGGCCGCCTTTGGCCACGAGTTCATCAAAAGTTCCGCTTTCGATCACACGCCCGTTCTCGAATACCAGGATGCGCGTGGCATTGCGGATGGTGGAGAGACGGTGGGCGATCACGAAGGTGGTGCGGCCCTTCATCACTTCGTCGAGAGCGGTATTTACCTTCGCCTCGGTGACGGCGTCGAGTGCGCTGGTCGCCTCGTCCAGGATCAGGATCGGCGGATCCTTCAGCAGTGCACGGGCGATCGACAGCCGCTGGCGCTCGCCGCCGGACAGCATGCGGCCGCGCTCGCCGGCATTGGTCTCGAAGCCGCCGCTGCGCTCGATGAATTCGAGCGCCTGCGCACGCTCCGCCGCCTTGCGCATCTCGGCCTCGGTGGCATCAGGCTTGCCGACGCGCAAATTCTCCGCGATCGAGCGGTTGAACAGCAGCGCCTCCTGAAAGACCACGCCGATGTTCCGCCGCAGCGATGTCAGCGTCACCCCGCGCACGTCCATGCCGTCGATCCTGATGAAGCCGGACTGCGGATCGAAGGCGCGATGCAACAGCGCAATCGCGGTGGATTTTCCGGCGCCGGTCGCGCCGACCAGCGCGATGGTCTGGCCGGGAAGCGCGGTGAAGGAGAGATCCTCGACCGCCGGCCGCTTGCCGTCATAGGAGAAGGTGACGTCGTTGAATTCGACGAGGCCGGAGAGCCGACCCGCATCGATCGCGTCGTGCCGGTCGTGCACCGCAGGCACCGCATCGAGCACGTTGAAGAACTCGCGCAGGCGCGGGGCTTCCATGAACACGTTGTTGATGAAGCTCACGACCTGCTCCAGCTTCTGGATCAGAAGCGTCGCGAAGCTCACGAACATCACGATCTCGCCGACCGAGGTCAGCCCCTGGTCGTGCAGCGCGATGCCGAAAGCGAAGATCGCGAGCACCGTGATCGTGGTGGAGGCGCGCGTGATGACGGTGACGAGCGCCCACCACGACAGCACCGGCATCTGGGCTGCAAGCAATTGGTCGGCAACGGAGCGCAAACCCTGTACCTCGGATTCGACGCGGACGAAGCTCTGCACCAGCGCGACATTGCCGAGCGCATCCGAAGCGCGTGCGGAGAGCTCGCTGTATTGCTCTTCGACGTCCATCTGCATGCCGAATGTCTTGCGCACCACGAAGGTGGTCAGCGCGGTGAAGACGATGCAGAGCACGAACAGCAGGATTGCAAGCCGCCAGTTGAGGTAGAGCGACAGCGGCAGCAGCACCACGACTGAGAGGATCGCAGCAAAATGCTCGCGGAAGAAGCCCAGCCACAGCCGCCACAGCGCATCGGTGCCGTTGAGCATGACCTTCATCAGCCGGCCCGAATGGGTGCCGGAGTGGAAGGTCAGCGGCAGTTGCAGGATGTGCTCGAAATAATCCGTCAGGACCGCTTGCCGCTGCCGGTGGGAGAGCCGGTCGGCCTGCAACGCCACGAGCGCGCTGCAGGCGATGGTGAACAGTCCGAACGCAACCCATGCAACCAGGAACGGCCAGGCCGAGTTGGAGCCTGCGACCGTCTTGCCGGAGAGCACGTCGACGATCCGGCCGAACAGCACCGGCTCGGCGAATTGCGAACCCGCAAGCAGGAGATTGACGATCGCGAGCAGCCAGCCCAGCCGTGCCTCCTTGCCGAGCAGCTCGAGAACACGGGTGTAGAGGCGGAGAATGGGCATGGGCGAGGAGCTCGGGCGGCTGGAGTGAGCCCATACTCTAATCAGGGATCGGCTGCGAGATATAGCGGAAGCTGTCGGTTTTGCTCAGTTGATCAACCGCCCTGCGAGCGGCGGCAGGAAGCCGCCGTCGAAGATATCGTCCGCCGCCGGCCGTTTGCGGAATTTGAAATCCTGCCCGATCTGGTCGATCGCGCGATCCATGCGCGCCGGGTCGATGTCGCCGAGGCCGTTGCGACGGACCTCGTCGGTCAGGATGTTGTCGACGAGGACGGTGCGCAGGCGCTCCAGCTCAAGATCGCGGTCGCCGTCCTCAATGCGGCTCGCGGCCTCGTCCGCCGCGCGCGCCGGGTCCTTGACGGTCGCGTTGATGCCGGCAATCAATGCGCGGACGAATCCCTTCACGCTGTCCGGCCTGGACGCGGCGAAAGCCGGGTTGACCACGACGGCAAAGCCATAGGCCTCGCAACCATAATCGGCATAGCGAAGCGCGACGAGATCGCCGCCTGGCACGCCGCGGTCGCGCAGGTTCACTGCCGAGAGATAGCTGAAGCCGGCGACGGCATCGACCTGTCCCGCGGAGAGGATCGGCTCGCGCACCGCGGCGCTGATCTTGTGGAATTTCACGTGAGCCGTGTCGATGCCGTTCTGCTGCGCCAGCGCCGGCCACAGCCGCATCGACAGATCGCTATCCGCGACGCCGACGGTCTTGCCGTCCAGGTCGGGCATGAGGTGGATGCCACGGCTCCTGCGGGCGACGATCGCGTAGGGCGCGCGGTTGAACAGCACGAACACCGACTTGACCGGTGCCGGATCCTTGTCGCGGAAGCGGATCAGCTCGTTGATGTCGACGAGCGCGAACTCGCTATCGCCCTTGGCGACGCGCGCAAGCGCCTCCGGCGATCCGGCCGCGCTGCTGAAGGAGACGTTGAGACGTTCGGCGCTAAAGCTGCCGTCCTTTGCGGCAAGAAAAAACGGCGCCATGCTCGCATCGATCGGGCGGTCGAAGGTGAAGTGGATTGCAATGGAGGGCGCGACGGTCTCGGCCGCGGTAGCATCGCGCGCAGTCAGCGCCGCAAGCAAGATTGCAAGGGCCGGCAGGCAACGAAGGGCAGTGGTCCTGAATCCGAACATCAGTGGCGCCGGTCCCGCATTGTGGTTCGTGACGCTCGCAGCGCCGGCGGGCGTAGCAGTCTGTTTGCGCCAATATGAACGGCGGATGAGCGGCGGTTGCGTCACGATCACGCAACCCCGTTCAGCTTGTGTTGGGGTTGGGGAACCCAACATGGGATGCAGGTGTTTGAGAGACACGAGCCTGTCATCAGGCACCATTCGAGGTCCCAAGGAGGGTCCAGGACATGTTTGACAGATTTTCAGGATTTGCCGGCCGTAAGGCCCTTCTCGCTACCGCCGCGGTGCTGGCGCTGACCGCAATGACCCCGACCGCTTCATACGCGGGCGGCCGCCATTGGCATGGTGGCGGCGGCGCGGCCTTTGCCGGCGCGGCCATTGCCGGTGCTATCGGCACCGGCCTCGCAATCGCCGCGACCCGCAATGCCTACGCCTATGACGACGGCCCTTATTATGGCGGTCCCGCCTATTACAGCGGCCCTGCCTATTACGGTGATGGCCCGTATTACGGACCCGGCCCGAACTACCAGTATCAGCGCTACGGCGGCACCGCTCCGTCGGAGCTTTGCGGCCAAGGCTACCACACCAACTGCTACTAGGTTTGGCCGCAAAAGGTTGACCACAAACGGGCCGTCGTGCTTGCCGCGGCGGCCCATTTTGGGCTTTTACTATCGCGCGTTAACGCGCTCGCCATGGGTTTAGAGTAGTTTCGAGTACCATGAGTGATTCGCTTGAGCGGCTATATCTGGCTGTGCTCGCGGCCAGGGACCTTGATCCGGCAACATCGCGCACCGCGCGGCTGTTTCAGCGCGGCCCGTCAAAAATGGCGAAGAAACTGGCTGAAGAGGCCATCGAGGTCGTCATCGACGCGGTCAACGGCGATAGCGAAGCCGTGATCCGGGAAAGCGCCGATCTACTCTACAATCTGATCGTGCTATGGGCCTCGGCCGGCGTGCGCCCCGAGGACGTCTGGCGCGAGATGACGCGGCGTGAAGACATGCTCGGCATCGCCGAGAAGCTGCCGAAGTCGGCGATGAAGCTGCCCAAAGTTGCGTCACCGCGGGTCGCCGCCAGGCGGCCTATCGTCGCGCTCGAAGGCCGCAGCGCGCGCAAGCGCCACTAGTATTGGCACAAATCGGTCCCATCTCGGCATGGACAAATCCGTCCCATGGTGCTTCATCGCGGCGCCATGCTGAAACGTATCTACGACTGGTGCATCGACGCCGCTCACAAGCCTTACGCGCTCTGGATCATGGGCGCCGTGGCTTTCGCTGAAAGCTCCTTCTTTCCCGTCCCGCCGGACGTGATGCTGATCCCGATGTCACTGGCGCGCCCGCAACGCGCCTGGGTCTATGCGGCGATCTGCACTGCGACGTCGGTGCTGGGTGGTCTGTTGGGCTACGCCATCGGTGCGCTGCTCTTCGACTCGGTCGGCCATTGGCTGATCGAGGTCTATGGCCTCGGCGGCAAGGTTGACGCCTTCCGCGCCTCCTATGCCGAATGGGGCGCCGTGATCATCCTGCTCAAGGGCCTGACACCGATCCCCTACAAGCTCGTGACCATCACGTCCGGCTTTGCCGGCTACAATATCGGGCTCTTCATCCTGTGCTCGATCGTGGCGCGTGGCGGGCGCTTCTTTATCGTGGCGATCCTGCTCAACCGCTACGGCGACTGGATCCGGGTCAAGATCGAGAAGCATCTCGGATTGGTGGTGGCAATCGGCGCTGCGGTGCTCGTGCTCGGCTTTGTCGTCGCAATCAAGTTGATCTAACTCCAAGGCGCTTTGCCGCCGCGCCTCGTTCGGCTACGGTTGCCGTCATGATGCTTCGATCCGGCAATCCGGTCCTGCGGCTGGGCACGCTGACATTTGCGGTGCTTTCGCTCCTGCTCGTTGCCGGCGGCACCGGATGGCCGCAATCCGCGCCGCCGGCGCTCGGCTTGCAGGAGCAAGGACCGCAGGCCGCACCGGCGCCCTCGACAGCTCCTTCGTCGCCGCCGGCGCATGAGGAAAATCCCGGGCTGATCAACGAAATGGGCAAGCTGTTCGACAAGCTGCCGTCGATCCTGCCGCCGATCAAAAGTCCGAGCGAGACCATGAACGATTTGTCGCGCCTGGCGAAGCCGTCGACCATGGTGTCGGGACGCGTCGCCTGTCCGGCCTCGTCGAACGGCGCGCCCGACTGCAAGCTCGCCGCCGACAAACTCTGCCAGAGCAAGGGCTACACGGAAGGCAAGAGCCTGAATGCCGATTCCGCGGAAAAGTGCTCGGCCAAGGTTCTGATCCCGGGCAGGCAACGCAAACCGGATGACTGCCGCACCGACACCTTCGTCACCAGCGCGCTGTGCCAGAACTAAGGACGTCGCGCGAGCAAGCAAGGAGCGCCCATGAGTCGCACGGAGCAGGACTTCCTCGGACAGCGTGAGATCGCCGACGACATCTATTACGGCGTCCAGACCATCCGCGGGAAGGAGAACTTCCACATCACCGGCATTCCGATGAACCAGGAGCCTTACTTCGTAAAGGCGCTTGGTTACGTCAAGAAGGCCGCCGCCATGGCCAACCGCGATCTCGGCGCGGTGGACACCAAAGTCGCGGAAGCCATCATCGTGGGCTGCGATCGCGTCATCGCCGGCGATATGATGGACCAGTTCGTCACCGACTTCATCCAGGGCGGGGCCGGCACCTCCACCAACATGAACGCCAACGAGGTGATCGCCAATCTCGCGCTGGAATCGCTCGGCTTTGCGAAGGGTGACTACCAGCACGTCAGCCCCAACGATCACGTCAATTACGGCCAGTCGACCAACGACACCTATCCGACCGCCTTTCGGCTGGCGCTGATCCTGCGGCTCGAGAGCTACATGACGGCGCTGCGTCAGCTCCAGGAGGCGTTCTTCGCCAAGGGCAGGGAGTTCGAGCGCGTGCTGAAGATGGGCCGCACCCATTTGCAGGACGCGGTGCCGATGTCACTCGGCGCCGAATTCCGCGGTTGGGGGACCACCATGGGCGAGGAGGTCGATCGAATCTCCGAGGCCCGTGCGCTGCTGCGCGAGATCAATCTCGGCGCCACCGCGATCGGCACCTCCGTCACCGCGGCGCACGGTTATCCCAAGCTCGCGGTCCGGCATCTGAGCGCGCTCACCGGCGTCGACTTCATCCTCGCCGGCGATCTCGTCGAGGCGACGTCGGATACCGGCGCCTATGTGCAGCTCTCCGGCGTTCTCAAGCGCACCGCGAGCAAGCTAACGAAGATCTGCAACGACATCCGCCTGCTCGCCTCGGGCCCGCGTGCCGGCTTCAACGAGATCAACCTGCCGCAGCTTCAGCCGGGCTCCTCGATCATGCCCGGCAAGGTCAATCCTGTGATCCCCGAGGTCGTCAACCAGACCAGCTTCCTCGTGATCGGGCTCGACACCACCGTGACGCTCGCGGCGTCCGCCGGTCAGCTCCAGCTCAATGTGATGGAGCCGGTGATCTCGTTCGCGCTGTTCTTCTCGATCCGCACCATGGAGCGCGCGGTCAACAGCCTGCGCGAGAATTGCGTCGTCGGCATCACTGCCAACGAGGAGCACACCCGCAACATGGTGCTGAATTCGCTCGGTATCGTCACGGTGCTAAAGCCGCTGCTCGGGTACAAGCAATGCGCCGAGATCGCGCGCGAGGGCTACAAGAGCGGCAAGTCGCTGCACCAGATCGTCGTGGTCGAGCGCAAGCTGCTGACCCAGGAGAAATGGGACGAGATGTTTTCGTTCGAGCGGCTGATCAATCCAGATTTGCTTGCCTGATGTCGTCGGTCCGCCCTGAATTCCGCGCGTTGGAATTGCGGTAACGGCGTCCTCCACGGCGCCAAAACGCAATACTTGACAGTGGAAAGATTGCCTTGTTGGTATGGCTCCCAACCTTCAATGCGTCTGCCAACAAAGGATCGTTCCGCAATGTCCATGCCTGCCTTGTTTAAGGGACGCCTGTCGATCCCCGTGATTGGCTCGCCGCTCTTCATTATCTCGGTGCCGGATCTCGTGATCGCGCAGTGCAAGGCGGGGGTGGTCGGCTCGTTTCCGTCGCTGAACGCGCGGCCGCCGGAGCTGCTCGACGAATGGCTGGCGCGGATCACCGAAGAGCTCGCCGCCTATGACCGCGCGCATCCGGACAAGCCGTCGGCGCCGTTCGCGGTCAACCAGATCGTGCACAAGTCGAATAACCGGCTCGATCACGACATGCAGCTTTGCGCCAAGTACAAAGTGCCGATGATCATCTCCTCGCTCGGCGCACGCGAGGAGCTGAACCAGGCCGTGCACGGCTGGGGCGGCATCGTCTTCCACGACGTGATCAACCAGAAATTCGCGCACAAGGCGATCGAGAAGGGTGCCGACGGCCTGATCCTGGTCGCAGCCGGCGCCGGCGGCCATGCCGGCACCATCTCGCCGCTGGCGTTCGTGGCCGAAACGCGAAAATGGTTCGACGGTCCGATCGCGCTGTCGGGCGCCATCGGCAACGGCAAGGCGATCCGCGCCGCGCGAATCCTCGGCGCCGACTTCGCCTATATCGGCTCGGCTTTCATCGCGACCAAGGAAGCCAATGCGGTCGAGAAGTACAAGGAGATGATCGCCGGCGCGACGGCCGACGACATCGTCTATTCCAACCTGTTCACCGGCGTGCACGGCAACTATCTGAAGCCGTCGATTCTCGCCGCCGGCATGGATCCGGAGAACCTGCCGACGTCCGATCCCTCGAAGATGAACTTCGGCACCGACGCCTCCGGCGAGCGCGCCAAGCCGAAGGCCTGGAAGGAGATCTGGGGCTCCGGCCAGGGCATCGGCAGCGTCGACGGCATTCTTCCCGCCGCCGAGCTGATCGCGCGCTTCAAGAAGGAGTACGACGAAGCGATCGATCCGCCGTTGTAATGGCCCTCCCAATGACGGCCATCTACCGCGTCGACGGCAACAGCGTCATCACCAGCCCGGATGCCGCCGGCCCGTGGGACCAGCGCATGCAGCACGGCTCGGCGCCGGCGTCGCTGGTGACGTGGGCCGCCGAACGCATCCCGACGCCAGTTGCAATGGACATCGCGCGCGTCACCATCGACCTGATGCGCCCGGTTCCGGTGGCGCCGCTCACGATCGCGACCGAGGTCTTGCGCGAGGGCCGCAAGATCCAGCTCTGCGGGGTCAAGCTGCTCGCCGACGGCGTACAGGTGGTCGGCGCCACCGTGCTCAAGATCAAGCGCCAGGCGCTGACGCTGCCCGATGACATCAAGGCACTGCCGGTTACGCTGCCGTCGCCGGAGGATTCGCTGCTCGAGGACGGTCATGCCGCCACCAGCCCGTTCGTGCGATCGGTGTCGATGCGCGCCGCGCGCGGCCGCTTCGGGCAAGCCGGCGCCGGCGCGATCTGGTTTCGCGTCGACCATCCCCTGATCGCAGGCGAACCGCTCTCGCAGGCGATGCGCGCCGTGGTCGCGGCCGATTTTTCCAACGGCACCGCCTCGTCGCTCGATTTCCGCGCCTGGACCTACATCAACGCTGACCTCACCGTGAGCTTTGCGCGCCAGCCGGTCGGCGAATGGATCCTGCTCGACGGTGATTCCTGGATCGGCCCCGATGGTGCCGGGCTTGCGATGTCGCGGCTGGCGGACCGGACGGGGTATTTTGGCCGCGCGGTGCAGAGCCTGGTGATCGAGAAGCGGTGAGGGCTGCGTGAGACTGCGCCGCGGCCGGGGCAGGAGCTACCCCACCATCCGGTCCCGCCCGCTCCAGAATTCCGCGCGCAGCACCTTCTTGTCGACCTTGCCGACGCCGGTCATCGGCAATTGCCTGACGAACTGGATCTGCTTGGGCGCGTGAGCCGAGCCCTTCCGCGTTCTCACCATGTTGATCAGCTCGTCGGCGTCAGGCGTAGCGCCCTCGCGCGGCACGACGATGGCAGTGACGGCTTCGCCCCATTTCTCGTCAGGGATGCCGACGACCGCGACCATGGCCACGTCGGCGTGCTGTGACAGCACGTCCTCGATTTCCCGCGGAAAGATGTTGAAGCCGCCGGAGACGATCATGTCCTTCTTGCGGTCGAGGATGAACATGTAGCCGCGTTCGTCCCTGCGCGCGATGTCGCCGGTATGGACCCATCCGTTCCGAAGCGTCTCGGCGGTGATGTCGGGCCGCTTCCAGTACTCCGCCATCGCGTGCGGGGCGCGCACGCAGATCTCACCGGCTTCGCCCGTCTTCACTTCTTGATCGTTGTCGTCGAGGATCCGGACCTCGCAGGCCGCGATCGGGAAGCCGCAGGACAGGAACAGTTCGGGCGTCCTGGGATCGTGATCCGCCTTGCGCAGCACCGAGATTGGATAGCATTCGGTCTGGCCGTAAAGCTGCGAGAACACCGGCCCGATCCGCTCGATGCCCTCGATCAAGCGGCTCGGCGACATCGCCGAGGCGCCGTAGAGCACCAGCTCGAGCGAGGAGAGATCGGTCCTGCTCAATGCGGGATGATCGAGCAGCACGTAGATCATGGTCGGCACGAACAGCGTGAAGTTGATGCGCTCGCGTGCGATCGTCGCCAGCACCGCCTCGGGATCAAAACCCTTCAGCATGTGCACGGTGCCGCCACGCATCAGGGTCGGCAGCACCTTCGTGCCGGCGACATGGCTGATCGGTCCCACCGCGAGGTAGCGCGCGCCATCGGGGATCTCGAAGTCGGCGAGGATCGCGGCCGCGGCCCCGGCATTTTCGCGGTGGTAGCGCAACGCGCCCTTGGATTTGCCGGTCGTGCCACCGGTATAATTCAGCGTGGAGAGATCGTCGGGGCCGGCGAGGCAATGCGCGCTGGCATGGCCTTCGATCTCGATCGCCTGCAACAGGTCGACGCCATAGGCGGCCGGTCCCATGGTGAAGACCGCCTTGAGCCACGCCGCCTGCGCGGCGAGTTCGCCGCCGCGATCTCGGAAGGCGGCCGCATCGACCACCAGCACCTCGGCCTCGGAATCCTCGAGCTGAAACAGCTGGTCTGCCCGCGATCCCAAAGGATGCAGCCAGGTGACGCAGAGCCGCGACAATTGCGCGGCGACGCCGGTGCACCATGTGTCGGCGCGGTTCGCGGTGAGGAAGGCGACCCGCGCGCCGGGCTGCAATCCAAGCCGCATGAACACGCCCTGGATGCGCCCGATCAGGTCGATGGTGCCCTGATAGCTCAGCGATCCGCCGGGCCACGCGAACGCGGTGCGGCCCGGATAGCGCGACAGCGCCCGCAGCGCCTGCGCGCAAGTCGGGGACGATGCGTAGAGCGGATCGGACATATGTTTCCTCGCTGCTTTGTCATCGGCTTCTGGCGTGCCAATGTTTATCGCGACGCTAGCACAGGGAATGCGGGATGGAACGACTAAGCCCGCGCGAGGGAGGCATGCGTGACGTCAGATCGGCTGCAACATTTCCACGGTCGTCTCGCCCTGCCGCTGATTGCCGCGCCGATGTTTCTCGTGTCGGGCGTCGAGCTCATGGTAGCTGCCTGCCGCAACGGCGTGATCGGCAGCTTCCCCAGCGCGAATTGCCGTAGCACCGAACAACTCGATGAATGGCTCACCGACATCGAAACGCGGCTGCTGCGGCACGAAGATCAAACCGGCCGCAAGGCCGCGCCGCTTTGCCCAAACCTGATCGTGCACCGCTCCAATGCACGGCTGCAGCAGGATCTCGCCGTGTTGCTGCACCACAGGCCGGAGATCGTCATCACTTCGGTCGGCTCCCCCACGCCGGTGCTGAAGCCGCTGCACGACGCCGGCGCATTGGTGCTTGCGGATGTTGCCTCGATCCGCCACGCCGAACGCGCGGCGGAAGCAGGTGCCGACGGGCTCGTGCTGCTCACTGCGGGCGCGGGCGGCCAGACCGGCTGGCTCAACCCGTTCGCCTTCGTCCGCGCGGTGCGCGCGTTCTACGATGGCATCATCGTGCTCGCGGGGGGCATCAGCGACGGCTACGCATTGCGCGCGGCCGAAGTCCTCGGCTGCGATCTCGGCTACATGGGTACAAAGTTCATCGCGACCCACGAGAGCATGGCGGATGATCGTTACAAGCGGCTTCTGGTCGAGAGCAGCGCCGACGATATCCTGCTGACCACCGCATTCACGGGACTTCAAACCAGCATGCTGAAGCCGTCGATCGTCGCCGCGGGTCTCGATCCCGACGATCTGCCGGCGCGCGGCGCGATCGACATCGGCAAGGACATCGACGTTACCGCACGAGAGAACCGGCCAAAGCGCTGGCGCGATATCTGGAGCGGTGGGCACTCGACATCCGGCGTGACCGATGTGCTCGCGGTTGACGACCTCGTCGCATCAACGCTCGCGGAATACCGTGAGGCGGTGGAGCGGTAGACCCGGGCCCCTTTTCCGGAAGACCCGGGAGAGGGAAGGAGATACCGTCGCATCGGTCACAGTTAATCCCGCATGGCTCCGCAGCCCCACACTTAACGGCAGATTAACCATCGATCGCCCAGAATCCCCCTCAGGCGCCAATCAGGACCGAGAGGGACAGGCGATGGACTTCGACTTTCTCAACACCAAGACGGCGGCTTCGCTGGACGAAATTCGCATTCGCGTAGCCCATGCGCTGGCCCGCCATCCGCTGTGCCGCAACGTGCGCTTCGACATCGTCAGCGTCCCCCGCACCCGCCGGGGCGGCAATTGGACGGTGGCGCTGCAGTCGGTCGAGCCGCGTGGAGTTTGGGAGGCCTCGGAGATCGTGGCCGACATCCAGGACGCTTACGATCTGGCGCTAGCTGCCTGATTTTGTTGATCTTTCTAGGTGATGTCGCCGCAGTCCGCGCGATTGCCGCCGCGATGGCACGGTTAAGCCTTAATTTTCGCCCAGTTTCCGGGCAGTGATCACGTGGACTTGAAGCCGGTTGCGGAGAGACGTTTGTCGAAAGCCATCACCATCGTCGTGCTGACCTGCTTCCTCGTCCTCGGCGCCGCCACCACCGCCATTCTCGGCCGCGACAGCGTGCCCAGCGTCAGCGCCGAAATGATCACGCAGGCGCCGCCACCCAAGCCGCTTGCAACCAATCGGGCGGCCAAGGCTGACCGTCTGGTTCCGACGCTGGCGCTGGCCTCGGCCGCCATCGACCCGGTCCAGGTTCCGGCCGACAAGCTCTCGCAAATGCCCGTGCTGACCGAGCCGCTGCGCCAGGCGTTTGCCGCCGCCACGCCATCCGATTTCCCGATGCCCAAGGCGAGCGTGAACGAGGCTCCGGCCGCTGCAGAGATTCCTGCCGTCGAAGTCCCGGCCAAGCCGAAGGTCGTTGCCAAGCCGCAGCCGCAGAAATCCTATTCGCTCCTGTCCGACGTGCAGATCGCGGGCATCAGGGACCGTCTGAAGTTGTCGTCGTCGCAGGAATATTACTGGCCCTCGGTCGAAACCGCGCTGCGCAACGTCGTCCGCAAGATCTCGGCAAACAAGCTGTCCAATCCGAACGTGCAGGGCGTGCCGATCGATCCCAATTGCGACGAGGTCCAGCAGTTGAAGTCGGCCGCGATGCCGCTCCTGTTCCAGCTGCGTGACGACCAGAAAGAGGAAGTGCGCAAACTCGCCCGCATCATCGGGCTCGAGAAGGTCGCGCAGCAGATCTGACGCGCAAGTTCCTTCCGGAACTGCGCCTGTATCGGGAACATCAGGCAATCGAGAAGCGTTGCCCGCTCCAAAGAGGGAGTGGACCAATGCGCGCCTCGACAGCCTATTTCGTCGGTGCAGGAACCATCGTCGCAGCCATCGCCATTGGTCTCGGCGGCGGCATTGTCGCCGGCAATATCATGAATCCGGTCTCGCCCAAGCAGGGGCCTGATACCAGCAAGATCGCGCAGCGCGCTGACGCCAAGCCCGCCACGACGGACGCGCCATCCGAGCGCCTGCAATATCTCACCGGCTCGCAAGCATTCGGCGCCATGGTCGCCGCGCCAGCGCAGGCCGAAGCCAAATCCGACGCCAGATCCGACGCGAAGGCCGAGTCCAAGCCTGAGGCAAAGTCCGAAGCGGTGAAGCCCGACACGCAGACCACTCAAGCCAACGCTGAACAGCCAGCGCAACAGCCTTCGCAAGCGGCCGCGGTGGAGCCCCCGAAACCGCCACCGGCGTCGCCTCCGCAAGTCGCAAAGCCTGCCGAGCGACAGGCATCGACAGAGCCGTCATCCGACAACGCCTATGCCAAAGCCAGGGATTCTGACGTCAAGCGCGCCACGTCTGAACGGCGCCGGACGGAGCGCCGTGAGCGCTGGGCCGAGCGCCGTCATTACGATTTCCGCGAGCCGCGTGGTATGCGCGACCGCACCGATTGGGACGACGTCGCGCGCAACATCCGCGAAGATGCCGATGCACGCGACGTCCCGAGCCGGCCGCACGGCGGTTTTCCGCAGATCAGGCTATTCGGAGACGACGATTAGCGTCCATCCTCTATGACCGGCGCATCGACGTCTATAGCCTGACGGCATTGGCGCCGGCGAGGTTTGTGCTGTGGATGGCGAGCACTTACCCGCCGTGTGACTCCACGACCTTGCGGCAGCCGTCGGAAAGCTTCGACTTGTTCTCGCGCAGGCAGGCATTCATCTGCGGCGGCTTGCCGATGTGTTCGGCGCAGAATTTGCTCGCGTCGCTTCGGCAGGTCATCTGCTCCTGCGGCGTCGGACCCGATTGTGCAGCGGCGGTCTGGGCGGTAGCGGCGAGCAGCAGCACGGCAAGAACCGAAATCTTCATAAAACACCTCCTTGGGAATGTCGTTGGTCCCGCCTGGGATCAAGTGGGCCGGACCATCTCGCGAGCCCCGGGCGCAGGTCCATGCCATGTTCATGGCATCGGCCAGCCCGTCCCGCCGCCGTACCCCCATTTTCATGGCATATATCAGCGCGCCGTCTTTTGTCATTCAGGCTGCACGTCGGCTGCGAGACCCGGTGATTGCATCGGGCCGCCGAACGGGAAGCAGGAGAGCAAGATGTCGAAAAGAGCGGGAGCGCTGAGCGCCGGGCTGACGATTTTGGCGCTGGCAGGTGCGGCGATGGTTTCGTTGGGCACGAGCCCGGCGCAGGCGGTGGTCTATTGCAAGACGGTCGGCATACCCAAGGGCTGCGTGGTGCGGCCGACAGCGGCAGTGGTTGTTGCGCCGGCCGCCGCGGTCGCGGTCGCGACACCCGGGGTCGGTGCGCCCGGTGTCGGCGTGCGCGCGGGCACGCCGATGAATCGCGGTGGTCCGGTCAATCGCGTCGGCGTGCGCTGAGAAAGACAAAGAGTTCGGGCGAAGGAGCATTGCGGACGACCCCCCGTCCTCCGCAGGCAAATCATCCGGCCCGTCCCTCTCTCCGCGCGTCCCACACGTTCGGAGAGGGGGCTTTTCAGCCGACGGCGGCATCGCTGTCGGGGAAAACCTGCGGCAATTGCAGCCGCACGCGCGTGCCTGAGGAATCCGAGCTCAGATCGAGCATCGCCCCGCAGCGCGCGGCACGGCTCCTCATGTTGCGAAGGCCCCGCGCGGTCTGGCTCGCGTCGGTGGCTCCGCCGCTGCCGACCGGCGCAGAACCGTTCGCAAAGCCCTTGCCGTCATCCGCGACCTTGATCACACCGTACGGTCCCTGACCTTCGTCGACCGTCTCGATGGTGACCGCGATGCGGCGGCCCTCTGCGTGCTTGACCGCATTGGTCACGGCCTCGTCGAGGATGCGCACGATCTGGATGACATGCCATGGCCTGAGCTCGGGATGCAGCGGTAGCCCCTGCGGCGTGGCCACGTGCCAGTCGAGTGCGATGTCGTGCGGTCGCAATTGCGCGGTCGCGCGCTCGCGCCAGGAGCCGAGTGCGAGCATCAGGTCGCCGCCGATGTCGTCCATGGAATCGATGACGAGGCGGAGGTCCTTCAGCGCCGCACGGGCGGCGTCGGTGATGGTCGCGCCCTCGTGCCCGCGCTCGGACAGTGCCACGATGCTGATGAGCTGGCCGCCGAGGCCGTCATGCAGGTCGCGCATCAGCCGCGTGCGCTCATTGGCGAGCGCGGCGGCCCGTGCACGCTCCTCCTCGCGGGCAAAGCTCGCCTTCAGCCGCTCCTCAGCCTCGCGTACGCGCGTCACGAGCTGGTCGGCAAAGCTGTCGACCTGGTTCAGCGCGCGCGCGAACCGCCAGGTCAAGCCGGCGCCGATCGCGACCAGCATCGCCGAATAGGACAGGCGCGAGAGGAAGATGCGCTCGTTGGTCACGATCTCGAACACCGACAGCATGTCGTGGACCCAGCAGATCAGCACGATGGTCACCGCGCAGCCGAGCGTGAAGCTTGCCGCGTCCTGCCGCCGCACCACCGCGGCAGCGGTGACGCAGGCCATCAGGAGCAGGCAGAGACCGACGGTGGGAATGCCAAGCAGGAGAAACAGAATGCGCGGCAGCGGCGGGCCGGCGATCAGTCCGACACCGAACACGACGAGCCCCGGTGCGAACAGCAGCATGCCGTAACGCGGCCAGCGCCAGCCGAAGAACAGCACGCCAAAGACGACGACCAGGGCGCTCTCGATCGGTGCGGACGCGAGCAACACCGCGGCGAGCCGGGACGTGTTGACGGGGGGCACCGGTGGCGGCGCGAAGGCCTGCACCACGCCAAGTACCATCGCCACGGCGAGGACGCCGTAAACCGGCTCGCGGCGGCGCATCAGCCACATGATCGCCAGGATGACGGCGAGGATCGACTGCCAGGCGGAGAACACCACGGGCAACGTGACGAACATCAGCGTGCGTGTCTCGTAGGCCGGCCGCAAGGCCGCATCCGGGCCGACATAGACGGTGTCGAGAAAGCCCTTGAGCGGTCCCCAAACCAACAGCCGCACCGTGATCTCGTTCGCGCCCTCGCGCAGCAGCGAGGACGGGATTGACGCGATCTGGGGAGTGTTGCGGTCGGGCCGGTTGGCGTTGGCATCGCGTCGGGAATCCAGGATGACGACGCCGTTGATTGCGACTTCCACCGCGTTGCTGAAGCGCGGCAGGAATACCGACCATCCCGACGCCACGTCGCCGCGGCGGAAGGTGAAGGTGCCGGTGTAGAGCGGCGGGTCGGCCAGGGAATAGCGTGACGACGTGAAATGCGGCAGCGTCACCGGACGTGCCACGCCGTCCTCGCGCAGCGAGAATTCGCTCAGGGCAAAGTCGTCGGGGTCGCTGGGCTGGAGCAGCCGCAGCCCGAGGACGGTCGCGACAACTATGAGCGCCTGGAGCAGCAGATAGGGTACGAGGCGCGAGACCAGCAGCCGGCGCCGCGCGGGTTTGACCGGTGCCTTGGCCGCGATCTCGCTCACAGCTTGATCAGGCCCTGCTGCACCGCTTCGAACACCGCTTCGCTGCGGGTGTGCACTTCTAGCTTGCGATAGATGTTCTTGATGTGGCCGGGCACGGTCTGCCGGGACAGGCCGAGATGGCTCGCGATCTCGGCGTAGCTGAAACCTTTGGCGATGCCCCAGAGGATGTCGATCTCGCGCGGGGTGAGCCTTGCGGTGTTGAGCGCGGGACCAGGCGGAGGCTCGGCCGCATTCTGCGCGGAACCTTGCGTTCTGCGCACGATGAAGCGGGCGATCGAGGCCGAGATCGGCGAATGGCCGGCGACCAGATCGCGCACGGTGGTGGCGATATCAGTGGGGAACGCATCCTTCAGGAGATAGCCGGTGGCGCCGACCGTGATCGCGGAGATCACACTCTCTTCGTCACCGAGCGCCGAGATCACCATGATCTCGGTGTCGGGAAAGCGTTGCCTTGTCTCGCGGATCAGCTCGACGCCGTGGCCGTCGGGTAGCCGCAGATCGGTGAGCAGCACGCGCGGTGCCCGCTCGCCGAGCCCGGCGCGGGCCTCTGCGAGCGTGCCGGCGCTGCGCACCTCGTAGCCGGCCTTGACCAGCGCGTCGTGGAGCCGCCAGCAGGTCGGCGCGTCGTCCTCGACGAGGAGGATGGTGATGGCCTCACCCGTCTCGCCCTGTTCGGTCATGATCATCGCCCTGCACCGCGTGTCCCCCGCGGCGCACGGCCAAGTTTAGCCGCGGTGCCGGCGCCGCGACACCCATAATCATGGGGGCGCATTGTCACTCTTCCGCACCCTCGCGGACGCCGCCTACCGCTTTGCTGCGGCCGATAGCGTCGGCGGCGCGGGCAGATGCTGCACCCTGACCCGCGCCGTGCGGCGTTGCTCGCCCTGGGTTGAGGGGCTGGTGAGATCCTCGCGTCCGCCCAGGATGGCCCCTCTACGAAGCCTCTCCCCGCGGCGGCGGATATCGCCGGGCCAGCGCCGACAACGGCAAGTGTCGCTCGCCCTCCGGCAGCTCCAGATAGGCGAGCACGAGCGGCCGTTTCCAGTCACCGACGCCGAGATCCATCGTCATCCATTTCTGCGGTTCGGGGCCCTCGAGGCCGCGCACCCAGACGAAATAGCGGGGGAGATCGTCGGCTTCCGTTTCGGTCGCGCGTCTCCTGGCCATCAAAGCTGCTCGCCGTATCGTTACGTGTTGCCACACGATATAGGGACTGGCCCGGCGAAGTCGAACCGCCGAGGGAGGGCATGCCGGGAAGCACGCAGCCCTCTTCTGGCATAGTGTCCCAAGGATGCGAGCCGTACGGCCGGCCGCTCTCGTCAGTGCCAGAGTTCGCAGGTCGCAACCCGGTTGATGTCCGCGAGCCGCCGGCTGGTGTCGCCCTCGAGGTCGAGGCTTGCGACCAGCGTCAGCAGGCGATGATAGGCGCCGTCAGCGACCTCGACGGGCAGCGGAGCCTCATCGAACGTGTCGACATAGCTGCCGACGAGGCCGCTCAACAGACGGCACAGGCCGCGCTGTTCGGGGTCGTCGCGGCCGAGCGTCTCGAGCTTTTGCTGAAAGATCCGGAACGTCCGCAGGCCGTGGTGCTGTTGCGAAAGCCAAGTGTGCAGGTCGTTCATATGTGCTCCTTCGAGTTGCGGAAGAAGCTACCGGTTTATACAGGCGGGATGTGACGATTGCTAGGGAGGGGGAGGGACTGGACGCGTTGACCCAGTCCGCTAGCCTCCGCGAGGAAGCTCCGATTTGATCTTTCGATACTGTCCTTCTAGCCTCACCGTAACGTCTCCCTCGCACGGGTGGTGCGAACGCAAGGGTTTGTTCAGTGAGGATTCTGATCGTCGAGGACGATGCCGCCATGGCGCGGGGCCTTGCCGAGCGGCTCAAGCTGTCCGGGTTCGCCGTCGATATCGAGTCTGACGGGGCTTCGGCGGCGCAGACCGCCTTGCTGGAACCCTACAGCCTCATCATCCTGGACATCAACCTGCCGAATGTGTCGGGTTTCGGCGTCCTGCACAAGATACGGCAAGCCGGGTCGACCGTTCCGGTCATGATTCTGACTGCCCGTTACGCGACCGGCGATAAGGTCAGCGGCCTCGATCTTGGCGCCGACGATTATCTCTCCAAGCCATTTGATATCGCCGAATTTGATGCCCGCGTTCGTGCGCTCGTGAGAAGGGGACAGGGGCTTCCCAATCCAACCTTGATCTGTGGCCCGCTCGCGTTCGACCGCGCCGCGGGCACGATTACATTGAGCGGCCGGCCGCTTGAATTGCGACGGCGCGAGTTCGCGGTGCTGGAGGTGCTGATGACCCGCGCCGGCAAAGTCGTCTCCAAGGAGCGCCTGATCGCGGAGGTGTTTGGCTTCGACGAGGCGGTCGCGCCGAACGCGGCGGAACTCTATGTTGGTCGCGTTCGCCAGAAACTCGGTCCCGACGGGCCGCGGATCCGCACCGTCCGCGGGCTAGGGTATCTGCTGGAGGTATAGTGATCGCCACCTGGCGGCCGTCGTTGAGGCGAACACTCCTCACCAATCTGGTGGCGCCCGCCATTGTATTGGCGATGGTGCTTGGAATCGGCGGTATGTTGCTGATTCAGCGGGTTGTCCAGACAGTCCATGACCGGTTGCTCGATGGGTCGATTCTCGCCATCGCCGAACGTGTCGGCGTGGAAGATGGCGAACTGACCGTCGACTTGCCGCAGGTTGCGCTCGGCATGCTGGAGAGCCAGTCGCACGATAGCATTTACTACAGCGTGACTTACCTCGGCGAATTGATCACCGGTTACAAGGATCTTCCGCTCGCCGGGTTCGATCGATTGAAGGCTGGCGAAACCGGACATCGCGATGGCGCGTATCGCGGCAAAACGGTTCGTATCGGCGCGCAGGCGCGGCAGGTCTACGGCAGGCCAGGGCTGGTCCTCGTCGCAGTGGCCGAAACGGTGCAGGCGCGCCGCGTCGTCGAACGTGAAATGCTGATCGGACTGGCGATGCTCGAGGCCGGCTTGATTAGCCTCATCGCTTGCCTCGGCTGGTACGCGGTCGATCGAGGCCTGAGGCCGCTTGGCGAACTCAAACAAGAAATCGACGCGCGCGGCATCCAGGGCGGTCCAAATCTCAGTCCGCTTGACCTTTCCCGGGTGCCGCAGGAAGCTTTAGCACCGGCGCTCGCGGTAAATTCCCTGCTACAGCGGCTGGATCTGGCCATTGGACTGGTGCGCCGATTCACCGCCGATGCCTCGCATCAGATGCGAACGCCGTTGGCGATATTGCGAACGCATCTCGATCTGGTGCGACGCCTGGGGTCGGAGACGCCGGCGGGCCAATCTGCCCTCGACGAGGTCGATAACGCCATCAACCGCCTTGAACGGCTGCTCGAGCAGCTCGTGACACTGGCTCGGGTCGACGAGCAGAACATTGCGCAACCGGCCGCGGAGAACGTTGACCTGAACGAGGTCGCCTTCAATGTCCTGTCGGAGCGTGCCCCACAGGCGTTCGCGCGCGACATCGACGTCCAGTTCGATCGATTTGACGGTCCCGCGGTCATCGCCGGCAATACCGTCCTGATTGGCGAATTGCTGGCAAACCTGATCGACAATGCCATCCGCTACAACCGACCCGGCGGGTTGGTCCTGGTTCGCGCGGTTGTTGACGCCACGACCGCGCGGATTGAAGTCGAGGATACCGGTCCGGGAATTCCGGAGGCCCATCTGGCCCGTGTCTTCGAACGCTTTTATCGGATTCCGACGGCGAACGGCCCTGAGGGTAGCGGCCTTGGACTGGCCATCGTGAAAGCGTTGTCGGACCGTCTCGGGGCTCAAATCGTGCTTGCACCTGGCCCGGAAGGCCGGGGCCTGCGGGTTTCCGTGAGCTTTCCTCTTGCCAAGCGTGATGGTGAAAGCTCAAGTTGAGGCCTGATTGTGCGCCGCTGTAGAAGTGGCTGCAGTCCTGAACAAACTAAAGTCCGCAAAGCGGCTCATGGACGAGGAAGCGTCACGATGAGGGCTGCCAAAGCCTTGGCCTTGTGCGTTGGAATCTTGCTGGCGTGGCCTGCCATGTCGGAGCAGGCGCAGCTCGGCCCTCTCAAGGGGCAAGCATCAGTTCCCGCCGCAACTCGAGAGCAACTCAACATCGTATCGACGACCCAAGACGCGGACGTCGCCGACTTGCTTGCCGATTTCCGGGCAGGTCATCCGGACATCGAGATCGTCCATACAAAGATCAACTCGAACGAAATCTACAATCAAGTCGTGGATCCCTCGACCTCCAGCGCAGCACCCGGAGATATTGTCTGGAGCTCCGCGATGGATCTGCAGATCAAGCTCGTCAATGACGGCTATGCCCAACCCTATGTCTCGAAGGAAATTACGCATATCCCGGATTGGGCAATCTGGAAAGACGAAGCCTATGCCATCACGGCGGAGCCGATTGTCATTGTTTATAACAAGAACCTCGTCGCGGAGGGCGATGTTCCTCGAACCCGCGCGGATCTGAAGAGCCTTCTGAGCCGGAAGCCCGATACCTATCGGGGCAAGATCGCAACCTATGACCCGGAGCAGAGTGGGACCGGTTTCCTGTTCATCACGCGCGATGCCGGAATCACCAGGACAACGTGGGATTTGGTCCGTGCCTTTGGCGGCGCCGGTATCAAGCTTTACTCGACCACCGGAACGGTGCTTGATCGAATTTCATCCGGCGAACATCTGATCGCCTACAATATGATAGGGTCTTACGCGATCGAACGGGCCAAGGAAGATGCCTCTATCGGAATCGTGTTTCCTGCCGACTACATCACCTTGATGTCGCGAATAGCCTTCATACCTGTCACTGCGCCGCACCCGGAATCCGCGAAACTGTTTCTTGATTACTTGCTTTCGGAGCGCGGCCAGAAATTTCTCCTGGCCCGGTCGGTTGGTCCTGTGCGCCTCGGTCTCGGCGCACAAGGCGTGATACCTGCGGATCGCAGCGGCGCGGTCAAGCCGATCCATATTGGTGCAGAATTGCTCACCTATCTCGATCAGTCGAAACGAGCGAGCTTTCTCAAAGAGTGGCGCCGCGCATTGCAGGATCGATAGAGATCCAGGGATTTGGATTTCAAACGGAATAACATCCGAGAGAAATCCCCATATCTGCCGGCTCGCCAAGCGCGCCGTCTTCACCTCCGGCTTCGACCAAATTTCCTGCAGGGTGCATCAGCGACAGGTTGATGACAGGCAGCTGATATACGGTGAGGCAGCCTAGCTTGAACGATAGCGCCTCGCGTATCGGTCAATCCGGCCGCGATCAAGTTTGCAACACCTGCCTGACAGGTGAACAAGACAAAGAATCACAAACGATAAAAGGGGAGGACGGCATGACGGCTACCACCGGACAGTCGAAGCTTGGCATGGTGCTCCGCGTCACCAGTGGCAACTTTCTTGAGATGTTCGATTTCTTTCTGTCGGGCGTCTACGCATCGTACATCGCCAAGGCATTCTTCCCGCTTGAAAATGAATACGCGTCACTGCTGCTGACGTTTGTCGCGTTTGGCGCAGGCTTTCTGATGCGTCCACTCGGCGCCATCATCCTCGGCGCCTACGTGGATCGGATCGGGCGGCGCCAAGGCCTGATCGTTACATTATCCATCATGGCTGCCGGAACGGTGCTCATCGCGTTCGTGCCAAGTTACGCAACCATTGGCATCTTGGCCCCGATCCTCGTCCTGATTGGGCGCCTGCTGCAGGGCTTCTCGGCTGGCGTCGAGCTTGGTGGTGTTTCCGTCTATCTCTCGGAAATGGCCACACCGGGAAAGAAGGGTTTTTACGCCAGCTGGCAATCGGCTAGTCAACAGGTCGCGATCATCGTCTCGGCCTCGCTGGGGTTTGCTCTGAATGCATGGCTTGCACCGGCGCAACTTAACGATTGGGGCTGGCGCATTCCGTTCTTCATCGGCTGCCTGATCGTTCCTTTCGTGTTCTTCATTCGACGCTCGCTGCAGGAAACCGATGAATTCCTGGCGCGGAAGCATCATCCGACACCCCGCGAGATCTATCGCTCCATCCTCGCAAACTGGAGCGTTGTTCTTGCCGGGATGATGATGGTGATCATGACCACGGTGTCGTTCTACCTCATTACCGTCTACACGCCGACATTCGGCAAATCGGTCCTCAAACTCACCGCGGCCGACGGCCTGATCGTGACGATTTGCGTGGGAATATCGAATTTCATCTGGCTTCCCATCATGGGCTCGTTGTCCGATCGGATTGGTCGTCGGCCGATCCTCATCGCCTTTTCGACTTTGGCATTTCTGACTGCATATCCCGCGCTTTCCTGGTTGGCCGCAGGCCCGACGTTCCCGAAGATGCTGACGGTCCTGCTTTGGTTGTCGTTCATCTACGCCAGCTACAACGGCGCGATGATCGTCGCATTGACCGAAGTCATGCCGGTAGGCGTACGAACGTCGGGATTCTCCCTCGCATATAGTCTGGCAACGACGTTCGGAGGGTTTACGGCAGCGATCTGCACCTGGCTGATCGCTGCCACTGGTGACAATGCATCGCCGGGATATTGGATGAGCGCGGCAGCGCTCTGTGGTCTGGCCGGGACGTACCTCGTTTACAGGCCGCAGGAACGACGCGCGCTATCCGGCGCTAGTTCGGTTGAGACGGCGATAGGGACGTGACCACCAAAGTGCTCGATGATTTCGACCGTCAACGAGCAAGCACAGTCCCCGAATAATAGCATCGAAGGAAATTGCCGATGAGCGTGACGATCGTCGTGCGCAGGCTAGTTGCGCTGAGCTTGCTGATTGTTTTGACGGCCGCGGCGGGAATCGCCGGGGCGTCCGAGGTCAGGGTCATGATCTCGGGAGGCTTGGCGACGCCTTACAAGGAGCTCGTACCGCAATTTGAACGCGCGACGGGAAACACGGTCGTCACGGCCTATGGCCCTTCGATGGGTACGACGGAGAACGCTATCCCAGTGCGACTGGCACGTGGGGAGGCAGCGGACGTGCTCATCATGGTCGGCGACGCGCTGGGCGAGATGATCAAGCAGGGCAGGGCGGTCAGAACCAGCCGCGTCGACCTGGTGCGCTCGCCGATCGGGATCGCGGTACGCGCCGGGACGCCAAAGCCTGATATCAGTACGTCCGACGCATTGAAACAGGCACTGTTGAACGCGAAGTCGGTTGCATACTCCGATAGCGCCAGCGGCGTCTATGTCGGCAACGAGCTGTTCAAGCGTCTCGGGATTGCGGCCGAGATGAAGGACAAAGCCAAGATGATTCCGGCCGAGCCGGTCGCCAGTGTTGTTGCACGCGGTGACGCCGAACTCGGCTTTCAACAGATCAGCGAACTCCTGCCGATCGCTGGAGCCGACCTTGTCGGGCCGCTCCCGTCAGACGTCCAGAAAATTACGATCTTTTCTGCAGGCATAACCTCCAGCGCCGATCAGCCAGAAGCCGGACGGGCTCTCATTGCCTTCCTCGCTTCAGCTGCAGCCGCTCCGACTCTGAAAAAAGCGGGTCTCGATCCCCTTGCCGCATCGGAGAAATAGACCGGCTTCAGATCTGCGGGACGCGCACGATTGCAGCGAAGGGGGGACTTGATCATGAAACAGTATCTCAACAGCTTCGGCGCACGCCAGACACTTGTCGTCGGTGCAAAGACCTGCGCCTACTATTCGCTTGCCGCAGCGGAAAAAGAATGGCCTTCCCAGCATCTCCAGAAGCTCGCGATCGAGATCCGCGAGTCCGATGGTGCGAATAAGGCCATCATTCCCTTGACCTGCCGCATCGATACGCTCGACGAGCTCGAATATTTCCGCAACGGCGGAATTCTTCAATACGTCCTGCGCCAACTGGCTGCCTGACCGTCAACCCGAAACGAGGACGCCATGCCAATGAATTCCGCGCCGCTACCGAGGATCGAAGCGGAAACCATGCGCCGCATTACATGGCGCCTGCTTCCGTTTTTCATGGTTTGCTATTTCATTTCGTACGTCGACCGCGTCAATGCCGGGTTTGCGGCCCTGCAAATGAACAAGGATCTGGGCCTGACGCAGGCTGCTTTCGGGGCGGGCGGGGCGCTGTTCTATATCGCCTACATTATTTTCGAGGTCCCCAGTAATCTGGCGATGCAGAAAGTTGGCGCGCGGATCTGGATCGCGCGCATTATGATCACATGGGGGATGGTCGGTATTCTCTCCGCTTTTGCGGTAGGGCCGGTTACTTTTTATCTGAGCCGGTTTTTGTTGGGTGCAGCGGAGGCCGGGTTCTTTCCTGGTGTGATCCTGTATCTGACCTTCTGGTTTCCGGCGGCTTATCGCGCACGGATCGTTGCGGTTTTCATGGTGGCCATACCGCTATCGAGCTTTCTGGGATCGCCGATATCCGGCGCCTTGCTGGCGATGGATGGCTTGCTGGGTCTGCGTGGTTGGCAGTGGCTTTTCATCGTTGAAGCCATCCCAGCCGTCCTGCTCGGCCTGGTCTCGTTCTTCGGGCTTCCGAACAAACCCGCTGATGCAAAGTGGCTCGAGCCGGAGGCGCGCAATTGGCTCGACGCGCGCCTGCAGTCCGAGCGATCGATGGCGAAGCAGGGCGGCCACATGTCGCTGTGGCAAATCCTGACTAACAAATATGTGCTCATCCTCGGTTTGATCTATGCGGGGAGCTCGGCCACGAGCAACGCGTTGTCGCTGTGGCAGCCTCAGATCGTGAAATCGTTCGGGATGTCCGACATGGAGACCGGATTCCTGAATGCCATCCCGTTTGGCATTGCCTCCGTCGCGATGATCTTTTGGGGAAGATATTCGGACAGGTCGAACGCCCATGCTCAAAACACCGCAATACCGCTTGCGTTATGCGCAACCGCGCTGCTTGCGACCATGCTCACGAGTTCATTACCCGTGACGCTCGCTATTCTGAGCGTAGTCTTGATCGGCAATTATTCGATCAAGGGACCATTCTGGGCCTTGGCGACGGGGACACTTTCTCCGGCTACGGCTGCGGCCGGAATTGCCGGCATTAATACCCTGTCGCACATCGGTACTTCGGGCGCGGTGTGGCTGCTCGGTATCATCAAGGAGGCGACGGGTAGCTTCCCCATGGCCTTGATTCCGCTGGCTCTGCTTCAAATCGCGGGAATCGTCGCGGTGCTTTGGATCAACAAGCAGGAAATGCTCCCCGCCACTTCCGCCGCAAGCCCCGTACATTGAGCGCAGGCAACATGTCTGACATCCACAAATCCCCGCGGCTCTCCACCAGGATATAAAAATGTCTGCTCAATCCAAAACGAAGCGGCCCGCCACGCTCATTCCAGGCGATGGTATCGGCCCCGAGATCGTGAAATCGGCCGTAGACATTCTCGAAGCGCTCGGCTCTCCATTCGAATGGGACATCCAGCAGGGGGGCCTGGCCGCGATCGAGGCAAGCCGTGATCCGCTGCCGCAGGCGACGCTGGACAGCATCCGACGCACGCGGCTCGCCCTGAAGGGCCCGCTGACGACGCCGGTGGGGGGAGGATTCCGCTCGATCAATGTTCGTCTGCGCGAAGAATTCGGCCTTTACGCCAATTTGCGGCCGGTTCGAAGCATGGTTCCCGGAGGACGATTCGACGACATCGATATCGTGCTGGTGCGAGAGAACCTCGGCGGCCTCTATGTCGCTTTCGAACACTACATCCCGATCGGGGACGATCCGCACGCGGTCGCCATTTCGACCGGGGTCAACACCCGCGAAGGATCGCGCAAGATCATCGAATTCGCATTCGACTACGCGCTCAAGAACGGTCGCAAGAAGGTGACCGTCGTGCACAAGGCCAACGTGCTGAAGGCGCTGACCGGCATCTTTCTCGAGGTCGGGCACGAGGTTGCAAAGAAGTACGAGGGCAGGGTCAAAATGGACGATCGCATCGTCGATGCCACGGCGATGCAGCTCGTCATGAATCCCTGGCAGTTCGACGTCATCGTCACCACCAATTTGTTCGGCGACATCCTGTCCGATCAGCTCGCCGGCCTGGTCGGCGGTCTCGGGATGGCTCCCGGTGCCAACATTGGACCGGATGCGGCGATCTTCGAGGCCGTGCACGGCTCGGCGCCGGATATCGCCGGCAAGGGAATCGCCAATCCGCTGGCTTTACTGCTGGCGGTCGGGCTGATGCTGGAGCACATTGATCAGCCTGATCTTGCAAACCGTCTTAGAGCGGCAATTGATCAGGTCCTGCGCAAGGACGGCGTTCGCACGCCCGATCTGGGCGGCAAGGCGTCCACTGGCGACTTCACGCAAAGCATCATCCGTCGATTGGGAGGGTAAGCAATGACCGCTATTGTTGCATCGCACGCGGCAATCCCCGCTGATAGCACGGCGCAAAAGCTCTCGCGTATCAAAGCGATCGTGGCAGCCTCATCGGGAAATCTTGTCGAGTGGTACGACTTTTATGCTTACGCATTTACCTCGATCTATTTCGCCGCCGCGTTCTTCCCGTCGGGCGACCAGACCAGCCAGTTGCTGGCGACGGCCGGCATTTTCGCCGTAGGGTTCTTCATGCGGCCGCTCGGTGGCTGGCTGTTCGGTTGGATCGCCGACGCGCATGGCCGCAAGAATTCGATGGTGCTGTCGGTGCTCCTGATGTGCGCCGGATCGCTGATGATCGGGATGCTACCCACGTACCAAACAATCGGCGCCGCAGCGCCGGCTTTGCTGCTGTTTGCGCGCATGGCGCAGGGCCTGTCGGTCGGCGGCGAGTATGGAACGGCGGCAACTTATATGAGCGAGATTGCCGGCAAGGGCAACCGCGGGTTCTATTCGTCCTTCCAGTATGTCACGCTCATCGGCGGGCAACTTCTCGCGCTCCTCGTGGTGGTGGTTCTGCAACAGACATTGTCCCTCGACGAGCTGAAGGAATGGGGCTGGCGAGTTCCGTTCCTGTTCGGAGCCGTCGCAGCGGTTGTGGCGTTGTATCTCCGCCGCTCGTTGCAGGAGACGGCGTCGGCCGAGACCATGCATCGCAAGGAGGCTGGTTCTCTCTCCGGTCTCTTGCGTCACAAGCGCGCGCTCCTGATCGTTCTCGCATTTACCATCGGCGGGTCGCTCTTCTTCTATACGTTCACGACCTACATGCAGAAGTTCCTTGTCAACAGCGTGAAGCTCGATGCCAAGGTGGTCAGCTCGATCATGACCGTGGCGCTGATCGCTTTCATGCTGCTGCAACCGGTGTTCGGGGCGCTCTCGGACCGGATTGGTCGCCGCAACAACATGCTTCTGTTCAGCGGATGCGCGACGCTCGCCGCGGTGCCGCTGTTGATGATGTTGTCCGGCACGACCAACGTCTATGCCGTTTTCGGCCTGATCATGGTCGGCCTCATGATTGCATGTTTCTACACCTCGATCAGCGGCGTCGTGAAGGCCGAGCTGTTTCCGCCCGAGGTGCGCGCGCTTGGGGTCGGGCTTCCTTACGCCATTGCAAATGCGATGTTCGGCGGAACCGCCGAATATGTTGCGTTGTCACTGAAATCGTCCGGATACGAAACGGTATTCTTCTGGTACGTCGCGGCGATGGCTTTCGTCGCCTTCATTGCCTCGCTCTGGATGCCAGATACGAGGACGCGAGGCTATCTCGAAGGCGATGGCCGGATCTGAATCGAACACCACGGGCTTCGTCCATGCGTGGGACGGTGTCTGCTGAGAAGTGAATTGAAAAAGGAGACGCGCTAATGCCGAAGGGGTCAGATCTATTGGTTGCCGCACTCGAGAACGAGGGCGTCGACCGAATTTTCGGCGTTCCCGGTGAAGAGAATCTCGATGTCGTGGAAAGCTTGCGCAACTCGTCGATCAAGCTGATCCTGACGCGCCACGAGCAGGGCGCGGCCTTCATGGCCGCGACTTATGGACGGCTGACCGGCAAGCCCGGCGTGTGCATCACCACGCTAGGCCCGGGCGCATTGAACCTGACGACTGGCGCCGCCTACGCGTTGCTCGGCGCCATGCCCATGATCATGCTCACGGGTCAGAAGGGCATCATGAGCAGCCGGCAGGCCAAATTCCAGATCGTCGACGTCGTTAGCGCATTCAAGCCGTTGACCAAGCTGTCGCTCCAGATCGTCAGCACAAGCGGCATTCCGACAATCGTTCGCGATGCCTTCCGGATCGCCATGGAAGAGCGTCCGGGTCCGGTTCTTCTGGAACTGCCCGAGGACATCGCGGGCGAGGAAGCCGAAGACGTCGCGATGGTGGCGCCGCATCCGATCGAGATCCCGGTCGCCCATCGCGCCTCGCTGGACCGCGCCGCCGACATGATCCTCAAGGCCAAGCGGCCCTTGATCATGCTCGGCGCTGCCGCGTCCCGGCCGCGCAGCACGGCTGGCATCGGCGGCTTCGTCC
Organism: Bradyrhizobium sp. MI1.10; assembly: GCF_055811035.1. NCBI lineage: Bacteria > Pseudomonadati > Pseudomonadota > Alphaproteobacteria > Hyphomicrobiales > Nitrobacteraceae > Bradyrhizobium > Bradyrhizobium sp. MI1.10. The sequence continues at coordinate 78,237 of NZ_JBVVPN010000020.1, read as the reverse complement.
GCCGCACGAAAATTCCGTTCTTCACCACACAAATGGGCAAAGGAACGGTGCCCGGCGGCAGCAATCTCTACATGGGAACGGCGGCGCTCAGCGAGCGCGATTACGTGCACGAGGCGGTCGACCGGGCCGACCTGATTATTGCCATCGGTCACGACACCATCGAGAAGCCGCCATTCATCATGGGCCCGAAAGGTCCTCAAGTCATCCACGTCAGCTACACGCCAGCCAACGTGGAGCGGGTCTACTTTCCGCAGTGCGAGGTGGTCGGCGATGTCGGGCCGAGCCTGGAGTTGCTGGCGGACCGTCTCGAGGGGCGACTGCATCATGCCGGCGCGCTGTTAAGCCTTCGCGAAAGTATTTTGGCCCGGATCGGCGATCGCGCCACCGAGGAGCGCTGGCCGCCGACGCCGCAACGAATCGTGCACGATGTGCGAAAGGTTATTCCCGAAGACGGCGTCGTCGCGCTGGATAACGGGATGTACAAGATCTGGTTCGCCCGCAACTATCGCACCTATGTGGCGAACACGCTGCTGCTGGATAACGCGCTGGCGACAATGGGCGCCGGGCTGCCATCCGCCATGATGGCGGCGATGTTGCATCCGGAACGTCGCGTGCTCGCGGTCTGCGGCGATGGCGGCTTCATGATGAATTCGCAGGAGATGGAAACCGCGGTTCGCCTTAAATTGAATCTCGTCGTGCTGATCCTGGAAGATTCGGCTTATGGCATGATCCGCTGGAAGCAGGCGGTCGATAGTTTCCCGGACTTTGGCCTCACGTTCGGCAATCCGGACTTCGTCAAATATGCCGAGAGCTACGGCGCGAAAGGCTCGCGGGTCGAAAGCACGGATTCACTGATTCCGACACTCGAGAACGCGTTCAAGGGTGGCGGTGTGCACCTCGTCGTGGTGCCGATCGACTACAGCGAAAATACGCGCGTGCTGGTGGATGAACTTCGCGAGAAGCTGAAACAGGTCGTTGAGCCGACGGTGTGAGCCGTCGGCAAGGGTCATTGATTGGCTGAGCTGAAATTGGCGTGATCGCAAACGCCGGCAATGGAGAGTGCAATGAGTGAGCAGATCAACGAGCAGGCCGAGAAGATGCGGGAAATGGCGCAGACCACGCTCGATAAGGCGAAAGAGGCTGTGTCGAAATACATAACCGAATCCCAGAAATTGAGAGAGAAGGCCGATTCCAGCGTTCGCTCAACCTATTCGGCTGCGAAGGAGATGAACGAAAGGGCCGTTGCGTTCGCCGAGGAAAATGTGGCTTCGGGTTTCGAGCTTGCGCAACGGCTGTTGCATGCCAAGGACCCGCAGGAAATGAGTGCGGTTTACCAAAGCCATCTCAAGGAGCAGATGGACAAAATGAACGCGCAGTTTCGCGAGCTTGCAAGTGCGATGAGCCCGCCGTCGACCGTTGACCTGAATAAGTAGGACCGCTCGCCTCAAAGCGACGATCGTATCGCTTGATAACAGGATGGTGCCTGCACGCGGTCGGAGTGCGGACGGTGCATCATTCGCTCAAGACAATCGCATCATGATGCGTCGGGAAGGGCTGCAAAGTGCGCGTAGACAAGTCGGATACCGCGCCGACCGCCATCCGTTCGTTGATGGGTGCGGGCGAAGGGCCGGTTAAACAGACCAGCCGTGCATCGCTGCGGTTGCTCGGCTCGGTCGGCGAACCGATCAATCCGGAGGCCTGGGATTGGTATCACCGCGTCGTCGGCGATGGACGTTGTCCGATCGTCGATACCTGGTGGCAGACCAAGACCGCTGGCATCCTGATCTCGCCGCTTTCCGGCGCGACCGCTTTGAAGCCAGGTTCGGCAACCCTGCCGTTCTTCGGGGTGATGCCGGAAGTTGTAGACGCAAATGGCGCCGTGCTGACCGGCGCGTGCGAAGGCAATCTCGTCATTGCCGATTCCTGGCCGGGCCAGATGCGCACGGTCTACGGCGATCACGAGCGCTTCATGCAAACCTATTTTGCGACCTATCCGGGCAAGTATTTCACAGACGATGGCTGCCGGCGCGACGCCGACGGCTACTACTGGATCACCGGCCGCGTCGACGACGTGATCAACGTCTCCGGCCACCGCATGGGGACCGCCGAAGTCGAAAGCGCGCTGGTGGCACATCAGAAGGTTTCCGAAGCCGCTGTCGTCGGCTTTCCGCACGACATCAAGGGGCAGGGCATCTACGCTTACGTCACCTTGATGTCCGATGCGGAGCCATCCGGGGAATTGCGCAAGGAGCTGGTGGCCTGGGTCCGCAAGGAGATCGGACCAATCGCCGCACCCGATGTCATTCAGTTTGCGCCGGGCCTGCCCAAGACCCGCTCTGGAAAGATCATGCGTCGGATTTTGCGCAAGATCGCCGAGAACGAAGTTGGCGCGCTCGGCGACACCTCGACCCTAGCCGATCCCGCCGTGGTCGATGATCTCATCAAGAACTGCCATAGCCAAAAGACGGGGCCGAAATGAATATCGAGGCGATCTCGATCGGCGACAATCCTCCTGAAGACGTCAATGTCATCATCGAGGTCCCAATCGGCGGTGAACCGATCAAATACGAAATGAACAAGGCTGCGGGCGCGCTGTTCGTCGATCGCTTCCTGTATACGCCAATGCGCTATCCCGGAAATTATGGCTTCGTGCCGCACACGCTTTCGGATGATGGGGATCCGATCGACGTGCTCGTGGCCAACTCGCGGCCGATCGCTCCTGGTGCCGTGATCAATGTCCGGCCGATCGGCGTACTCAAGATGGACGACGAGGGCGGCGGCGACGAGAAGATCATCGCCGTGCCGATGCCAAAACTGACAATGCGCTACGCCCACGTCAACGGGATCGCCGACATGCCGCAGATCGCGATCGAGCAGATCCAGCACTTCTTTGAGCACTACAAGGATCTGGAGCCGGGAAAGTGGGTCAAGGTGGTCGGCTGGGGTGACAGTGCTGAAGCGCGCCGACTGATCGTCGAGGCAATCGCCCGGGCAAAGAGCTAAAACCGAGATATGGGCAAGGATATGAGACTGGTTCTGTTGGGGCCGCCAGGCGCAGGCAAGGGCACGCAGGCGACGAGGATCGTGACTCGATTTGCGATTCCGCAATTGTCGACCGGTGACATGCTGCGCCAGGCGGTCGCGGAAGGCACGGCTGCGGGATTGCGCGTCAAGCACATCATGGATCGCGGTGAACTTGTGCCCGACGATGTCGTGGTGTCCGTGATCGCCAACCGTATCGATCATTCCGACGCGGCAAACGGCTTTATCCTTGACGGCTTCCCGCGCACGGTCGCCCAGGCCGAAGCGCTCGATCGGGAACTGGCCAGTCGGGACATTAAGCTCGATGCGGTACTCGAGCTCAAGGTCGATGAAGATGCACTGCTCGACCGCATCAAGGGGCGCGCCGACGAGGCGGCAAGCCGAGGCGCGCCGGTGCGCCGCGACGATAATCCGGAGGTCTTCAAGACCCGGCTCGACGTTTATCGCGAGCAAACCGCGCCGGTCACGGAATACTACCGGTCGCAGGGACTGCTCAACATCGTCGACGGCTTGCAGCCGATTGACGCCGTGACCGAACAGCTCGCCGCGGCGCTTGCGGCAGTAACGTCCGATCAGATCAGGAGTGATGTCAGATGAAAGCCTTTACGTTCCAGGCACCGCCCAACATCCTGTTCGAGGCAGGCGCATCGAAGAAGTTGGCGGAGTTGGTCGCGGGATACGCGGCAAAACGTGTCCTGCTGGTGACCGACAAGGGTGTACGCAATGCCGGCCTGACGAAAAACGCCGAGGCTGGCCTGGTTGCCGGCGGCTGCGAACTGACAATATTCGAAGATGTGGAGGCGGATCCGCCGTCGCATATCATCGAGCGGGCGGTCGCACTTTGCCGTGACAAGGACATCGAGCTGGTTGCCTCGATTGGCGGCGGCAGCGCGCTCGATACCGCGAAGCTGGTGGCCTATCTGGCCAAGACGCCTGATCGCCTCGAAGATATCTACGGCGTCGGCCTTGCCAAGGGCGAACGCCTTCCGCTGCTGCTGGTGCCGACAACGGCCGGAACGGGCTCGGAGGTGACCCCGATCGCGATCGTCACCACGCCGACGACCGAGAAAAAGGGCGTCGTTGCGCCCCGCCTGCTTCCGGACTGGGCGATCCTTGATCCGGAGCTGACGCTCGGCCTGCCCGCGCATGTCACCGCGGCGACCGGCATCGACGCCATGGTCCATGCGATCGAAGCCTATACCAGCAAGCACCGGAAGAATCCGATGTCGGACCAGTTGGCGCGGCAGGCTCTCGCCCTGCTGTCGGCGAATGTCCGGACGGTCTGTGCGGACGGATCCAATCTCGAAGCGCGGTCGCAAATGCTGCTGGGTTCGATGCTGGCCGGCATGGCGTTCGCCAATTCCCCGGTGGCCGCCGTGCACGCGCTGGCCTATCCGATCGGCGCGCTGTTCCACGTGCCGCATGGCCTGTCGAATGCCCTGGTGCTGACCCAGGTGCTGCGCTTCAATTTGCCGGAGGCCGAAGGGCTATACGCCGAACTGGGGCCGATCGTCGATCCCAAGTCGGAAGGAATGAGTGTCAGCCAGCGGGCACGGCTGTTCGTCGATGCGATCGCGGCGATCTGCCGGGATTGCAACGTGCCGGCCTCGCTGGCCGATGTCGGCATCGCGAGGGGCGACCTGAAGAAGCTCGCCGAGGACGCGATGAAGCAGACGCGGCTTCTGGTCAACAATCCCAGGGAATTGAGCTTCGACGATGCGCTTGCGATCTACACCGAGGCGTTCGGCAACCGCGCGGCAGCCTGAACGGGCACAAAGAGTGAGCAGCATGAGCGAGAACGACAAATCGGCTTCCGTTGATTCCGATCCCGGCCTGGAATGGGCGAAGCTTTGGCAGACGATGGCCGAATCCTCGAACCGCATGGTCGAGGCGTGGTCAGGGTCGATGGCACCGTTCATGCTGGCGCGTCTGTCGGAGAAACCGGGTGGTTTTGGCGACGGCAACGAATTGTCGGCAGCGATCGAGCGAATGGCGCAGGGGCCGCGGCTTGCCGACGTCTGGGACATCGACCGGAAAATGGCGTTGGCCTTTGGCGCCTGGATCGAGATGCGTCAGCGGCTTGCGAGCTACAATGCGGTCGCTGCCGCGCCGTGGCCTGAAGCGTCGAAGCGGTTTTACGAGACGATGTCCGCAACGGCTAGCGGTGGCTCCCCGCATCCGGAGTGGCGCGAGGCGTTCGCCAAATGGAGCGAAATCTCCAACGAGGAACTGATCCGTAACCAGCGCACCGACGGGTTTTTGCAAGCTCAGAAAGAGCTGCTCCAGGCGGGGCTCAAATTGCGGAGTCGGCAGGATGACGTAGCTGAAGCGGCGTCAGCCATGTTGGGCCTGCCGACTCGCAAGGATTTCGACGACGTGACGCGGCAATTGACCGAACTCCGCCGAGAAGTCCGTACGCTCGCCCGCCAGATCCGCGACCAGAAGAGCGAAGGCGCACGATGAGCGATCAAGAGGATCAGACCTTGCGCGTCGCCCGCGACATGGCGGCCAATGCCGAGAAAATGTTCAAGGCGGCACAGCTGATCGCCAATACGCGGGATGAAGACGTCGCCATCGGCACGACGCCGAAGCATCTCGTCATGCGCCGCGACAAGGTCGAGCTGTTCCATTACGAGCCGATGGCGGAAGCGACCGCGAAGACGCCCGTCCTTTTGGCCTACGGCCTGATCGGGCGGTATACCATGGCCGATTTACAGCCCGACCGTTCGCTGGTGCGCAGCCTGCTCTCAAAAGGGCTCGATCTCTGGCTGATCGACTGGGGCCAGCCGGGCCGAACCGAGCGATGGCTGAAAATTGATGATTACGTCGATGACTACATCGATGCTGCAGTCGACCGCATCGCGCAGGAAACCGGCCATGACAAGATCACGCTGCTCGGCATCTGCGAAGGCGGCGTCTTTACGACGTGCTACGCCGCTCTGCATCCGGAGAAGGTAAAAAATCTCGTCATCACCATCACCCCGATCGACTTCCATGCCGATGTCAAGGACAAGGCCGCGCACCACGGCTTCCTCAACCTCTGGACCCGCAGCCTCGATCCTGATGACATCGACAAGCTGGTCGATACCTACGGCGTGCTGCCGGGCGAGTTCATGAGCTCGGTATTCTCGATGATGACGCCGATGCGCTCATTGACGAAATACAATGTCGATCTCATCGACGTCGTCGATGACGAGGCGAAGTTCATGAATTTCCTCCGTATGGAAAAGTGGCTCGCGGACCGTCCGCATCATCCTGGCGAAGCGGCGAAGCAGTGGCTGAAGGATCTCTACCAGGAGAACCGCCTGGTCGATGGCAGCTTTGAACTGTCCGGCTGTCGGGTCGATCTGAAGTCGATCACGGCTCCGGTGCTGAATGTTTTCGCGCTGGACGATCATATCATTCCGCCGGACTGCTCGCGGGCGCTCGGCGCGAAGATCGGCAGCACGGATTATACCGAAATTCCGCTGCCCGGCGGCCATGTCGGCCTGTTCGTCTCCAGCAAATCGCAGGGCAAGCTGAGCCAGAGCATTGCCGACTGGCTGGTCGCCCGCGACGCCAATCCCGGAAGTGAAGCCTGATGCGCAACAAGATCGTCGACGCCGCCGAGGCGGTGGCCATCATCCGTTCCGGTGACACCGTCGCCTCGTCCGGCTTCGTCGGCGTGGGAACGCCCGACGAGATCATCAAGGCGCTGGAGCGGCGCTTCCTGCAGACCGGAGAGCCGCGGGACCTTTCGTTGGTGTTCGCGGCGGCGCCGGGGGATGGCGCCGATCGCGGTCTCAACCGCCTGGCGCATCCCGGCCTGATCAAACGCCTGGTCGGCGGACATTTCGGCCTGGTTCCGAAGCTCGCACGGATGGCGGTCGACAATCACGTCGAGGCCTATAACTTGCCACTCGGATGCGTATCGCATCTGTTTCGCGAAATTGCGGGGCGCAAGGCCGGGCTTCTCTCCAAGGTCGGGCTCGGCACCTTCGTCGATCCGGCCAATGGCGGCGGAAAGCTGAATGCGCGCACCACCGAAGAGCTGGTGCGGCTGATCGAAATCGATGGCGAACAATGGCTCTTCTACAAGGCATTTCCGATCAACGTTGCGATCATCAGAGGTACCACCGCCGACCACAACGGCAACATCTCGATGGAAAAAGAGGCCTTGACCCTCGACAATCTGGCGCTGGCAACGGCCGCCAAGAACTGCAAGGGGTTCGTCATCGCGCAGGTGGAGCGCATCGCCGCCTCCGGCTCGCTCAATCCGCGTCACGTCAAGATTCCGAGCGTCTTGATCGACTGCGTCGTCGTTGCGCAGCCCGAAAACCATGTCCAGACTTATGCCACTGGTTACAACGGCGCATTCTCGGGCGAATTGCGCGCGCCGGCCGATCGCAATGTTCCGATGGCGCTGGATAACCGCAAGATCATTGCGCGCCGCTGCGCCCTGGAACTGCCGATGGGCGGCGTGGTCAATCTCGGCATCGGCATGCCCGAGGGCGTTGCGTCGGTTGCCGCCGAAGAGAAGCTGTTCGACTTTGTGACGCTGACTGCCGAGCCCGGCATCATCGGCGGTATTCCGCAAGGCGGCCTCGATTTCGGTGCTTCGATCAATGCAGAATCGATCATCGACCAGAACCAGATGTTCGATTTCTACGACGGCGGCGGGCTCGATCTGGCCTGTCTCGGCATGGCTCAGGTCAATGGCCGCGGCGACGTCAACGTCAGCCTGTTCAATGGCCGCCTGGCCGGCGCCGGCGGCTTCATCAACATATCCCAGAATGCGCGCCGGCTGATCTTCGCAGGCACCTTTACCACCGCTGGGCTCAAGACGTCGGTCGTGGATGGTCAGCTCAAGATCCTCAGCGAAGGCAAGTCCTCGAAATTCATCGGCAAGGTGGATCAGATCACGTTTTCGGGCCAGCTTGCCGCAACCAACAGGCAGCCCGTTCTCTATGTGACGGAGCGATGCGTGTTCCGCCTCACTCCCGAAGGTCTCGAACTGATCGAGATCGCGCCGGGTATCGATATGGAACGCGACATTCTCGCGCTCATGGGCTTTCGGCCCATCATCCGCGCGCCGAAATCCATGGATGTTTCGCTGTTCAGCGAAGCGCTGATGCAGCTCGACGACCGGCTGCTCAATCGGCCGCTGGCGGAGCGGCTGTCGTACGATGCCGATCGCAACACGCTGTTTCTCGGACTTGACGGCTATCGGGTCCATAGAGATGCCGACGTCGAGGTAATCCGGACGTCGATCCTCGAACTCTTCCATCGTGTCGGACGCCGGTTTTCCGCAGTCGTCAACTACGATTCGTCTTACATCGCTCCCGACATGGCGGAGAAATGGTTTTCAATGGCCGCCGAGGTCGAGCGGACCTGCTACGATCATGCCTCGCGCTACACCACCAGCGCATTCATGCGCCTGAAGCTCGGCGACGCGCTGGCCCGCCGCGACGTCGCGCCGCATATCTTCGAAACCTCGGCCGACGCCCACCGGTTTGTCGAATAGACCGATGGGGCTGAAATCCACCGAGTTGCGCCCCGCGGACTGGCCTGAAGGACGGCAGAGGGCGCCCGACCGCACCGGATCGGTGCGCGGGCTGACCCGGCGCAGCTTCCATCGCATCGCATTCACGGATTGGGGGCCCGCGCCCGCAGTGCGGCCGGTGCTCTGCGTCCATGGGTTGACCAGAAACGGCCGGGACTTCGATCACCTCGCCGCAGTTCTCGCAATGGCAGGGCGGCAGGTCGTCTGCCCGGACTTGCCGGGCCGCGGACAAAGCGAACGGCTGCACGACAGCAGCGACTATGCCTTGCCGCAATATTGCAGCGACATGTCGGTGTTGATGGCAGCTCTTGATGCAACGGAGATCGATTGGGTTGGAACGTCGCTGGGCGGCTTGATCGGGATGGTGCTGGCTGCCCTTCCGGGCAGTCCGATCCGTCGCATCGTCATCAACGATATTGGGCCTTATCTGCCCTGGACCGGATTGCTTCGCCTCGGCGCCAATCTCAACGATGCGCCAAGATTCTTTGAGACGATCGAACAGGCCGAAGGCTACTACCGGCGGGTTCTGGCTCCGTTCGGGCGATTGGAGGATGCGCACTGGCGGCATCTGACAACGCATAGTGTGGTCTGGAGCGCGGAGGGACGCTGTTTCAGGCCGCTGTGCGATCCGAATATCGCCCATGCCTTTCGAAATCCTTGGCACTACAGCGTCGATCTCTGGAAATACTGGGACGCGATCGACGTCCCCATTCTTGTGATACGCGGGCAGCAATCGGATTTGCTTTCAGAAGGCGTCCTCAAGGACATGATGCGGCGCAATCGCAATGTCCGCGTTCACACCGTCGCGGACTGCGGGCATGCGCCGGCCCTGATCGCTGATGACCAGATCGAGGTCGTGACACAGTTTCTGAGCGGCAACGACCCCACTTAACGCTGAGCGCTTCAGGTGTTGGCGGATGCCACGTCGGACATGTTGGTCTTCCGCGAGGAAACTTTCGGCCCGGTCGCGCCTGTATTGCGCTTCAAGACTGAAGAGGAAGCAATCAGGCTTGCGAACGATACCGAGTTCGCACTTGCGGCCTATTTCTACGGCCGCGATATCGGACGGGTCTGGCGCGTTGCCGAAGCGCTCGAGTACGGCATCGTCGGTATCAACGAAGGCCTTATCTCGACCGAGGTTGCACCGTTCGGCGGCAAGGAGAGCGGCAACGGCCGTGAGGGTTCGAGATACGGCATCAAGGACTATCTGGAAATCAAGTACCTCTGCATGGGTGGAATCCAGAGTTGTGCCACTTGAGCGACTGCCGGCATCGCGGATCACGCAAGGGCGGCAAAATTCCCGTTTCCGGCCCTAGCTTGAGTGAGGAGCGAGCAGCCACCTAGGGAATTAGTCGCAACATTCAGCGGTCAGTTTTCTTCATTCGGAATATCAAAATTCGCGGCGAAAATTTTTCCGAGAATCCGGAATCGAGGCTGCCGAATAAGTCATTGTTATAATTTATATTCTAGACTTGGTGCCCCTGGCCGGAATCGAACCAGCACTCCTTGCGGAACTCGATTTTGAGTCGAGCGCGTCTACCAGTTCCGCCACAGGGGCCCTCGGTCGGCCCTAAGCAGGCGTCGCGAAGCCGGCGGACTATAGCCATGGACAAAGCGGGGTCAACCCGCGCCAAAGTGATCCCGGCCGTTCTCGACAGCCGCATGAGCCGGCGTTACAGCCTTGGAAAGCGACCCATCGAAAAGAGGCTGCCGTGACGACCCAGAGTGCCGCAATACCTGCATTCAAATCGGCGGCCACCAGCCCGGCTCTGACTGCCTCGCTCGCTGTGACCCTGATTGCGGCCGCCACGATCGCGGGCGCCTGGTTCTTCCAGCTCGTGCTCGGGATCGTGCCCTGTCCGCTCTGCCTGGAGCAGCGTTACGCCTATTACCTCGCGATCCCCCTCGGCCTGCTCATCGCACTCGCGGCGCGGGGCGGTGCGCCGAGGCCGCTGCTGCTCGCGGGCCTTGCGATCCTTGCGCTGGCGAGCCTCGCCAATGCCGGGCTCGGCTCCTATCACGCCGGCGTCGAATGGGGCTTTTGGAAGGGACCGACCGACTGCTCCGGTCCCGTCGTCAATCTCGGCAGCGCCACCGATCTGCTGTCGCGGCTCGACACCGTGAAGGTGGTCCGCTGCGACGAGGTGCAGTGGCGCTTCCTCGGCCTCTCGCTTGCCGGCTACAACGTGCTGATCTCGCTCCTGATGGCTGCGATCGCCGCATGGGGCTTCGTTGTGACGGCGAAGCGCTGAGGCTCAATCATCCACATCGTCCTGCGTCCGGCCGAACAGGTGCACGATGCCCGGCGTCGCGATCGTCACGAAGACGAAACGCGAGAGGTGATGTGCGCCGACGAAGATCGGGTCGATGTGCAGCGTCAGGGCCAGCGCCAGCATGGCGTCCATCGCGCCGGGGGCGTAGGCGACCACGACATCAGAGAATTTCACCTGCGTGGTGAGCGCCACGATGCCGACGAAGATCGCGGAGACGGCGATGGCGACGGCAAACGAGCCCAGCGCCGCGTTGATGTGGCCGGCGAGCGTCTTGATCCGCATCCGCGCGAAGCGGCTGCCGATCAGGGCGCCGATGCCGACCAGCGCCACGCCGCGTACCCAGTCCGGCAGGCCGCCCTCGACCCAGCCGGCGCCATGCAGCACGCTTGAGCCGATCATCGCACCGAACATCCAGCTCGCCGGAAACCTGATCAGCCGCAGGAGGAGTGCCGCGGCCAGCGAGGCCGCGACGAGTTCGACCAGGTCGAGCGGCGAGGCAATCGTCGTCGTCAGCGACGGCGCGACGGAGGGTGCGACGCCGGCGAACGCCAGCACCATGGGCAGTGCCGCGGTGAGGATGATGACGCGCATGGTCTGCACCACCGCGATGCCCGGCAGGTCGGCGCCGCGCTCGACCGCCAAGATCGTGATCTGCGACAGCGCGCCGGGGCTGCCGGCGAGGAAGGCCGAGGTGCGGTCCCAGCCGTGGATGCGCTGGAGATAATAGCTGGAGCCGAAGGTCGAGCAGAAGGTCGCGAGCGCGAGCAGCCCGATGGTGAGCGGATAGGCACTGACCTGTTGAAGCAGGTGGCGCGAGACGACTGATCCTAACGAAATGCCGAGCAGCACCAGCACGGTCTGGGTCAGGATCGGCGGCAGCGTCAGCTGTCGACCGGCGATCGCGGCGACCCCGACCGCGATCATGGAGCCCGAGATCAATCCCCCCGGAAGGCCCGCGAGCAGAAACACGAGGCCTCCGGCGGTGCCAATGACGAGCGTTTCCACCGTGCTCAAGATCTTGGCACGGCTCGGCCATTCGAACGGCAGGGAGGCGGTGATTTGCTTCACACCACCTTATCGCAAATCAGCGAGAGGCGCACAATTGCGGCCACGTCATGCCGCAATGCGCGCGCCTCTCGCCGAAGCCGCGAGCAGGGGGGAAGGACTTACTTCTTGTCCGCAGCCGGCGCGGCCATGCCGGCCTTGGCGGTCTTGATGCATTCGGAGCGGAATTTCTTGCGCTCCTTGCCGTGCAGGCCCTTGGCGTCGGCCTGCTTGGAGCATTCGAGCGACTCGGCCGAGTGCTCCTTCGGTGCCTTCTTGTCCATGGGGGCGGCGGTTGTGGTCTTGGTGTCGGTCTTTGCTGCCGGCGCGGCGGTCTGCGCGAAGGCAGTGCCGGTGGCGAGAAGGGAGGCGAGAGCGACGACGGCGAGGCGAGATGTGAAGGTCATGGTGCTGCACTCTTCTTGCGGGAATTGCGAAGGGCGCGAAAGTCGGCTGGCGTTGCTGAACGCGACATGAATAATTCGAACGTGGAGGGTCACTATATTTTGGCGGCAGCAGCCATCGCTTCCTTGTCGCGAGCGGGCAGCACGCTAGGATAGCAATCCTCGGTTCACTTCCCTCGGGGGAAGATCAAGGAGGAGACAAGGATGACCATTCAATCAAAGTTGCTGTGTGCAGTTGCGCTGTCGGGCTTTGCCGCGCTGGTGGCAAGTGCGCCGGCGCGGGCGCTGACCTCGCAGGAGTGCAGCGCGAAATACCAGGCCGCCAAGAAGGACGGCTCGCTCGGCACCACGAAGTGGAACGACTTCCGCAAGGCCCAGTGCGGCGCGGACGCGACGCCAGCGGCTGCGCCGACCGCGGCCGCTCCTGCTGCGCCCGCCGTTCCTGCCGAGCCGAAGCAGGCGAAGAAGGAGGCCGCCCCGGCTGCTGCGCCGACCCTGCCGGCCGGCCCCGCGATCTATCCGAACGCGGTCGATCCGAAATACGCCAAGGAGACCCCCGGCAAGGGGCGCCTGCACACCTGCGTCGACCAGTACAACGCCAACAAGACCACCAACGGCAATGGCGGCATGAAGTGGATCGAGAAGGGCGGCGGCTATTACAGCGAATGCAACAAGAAGCTGAAGGGCGCCGCCTGACGCTTCAAGACGACACAGAGGCCGGGGCCAAGCTCCGGCCTCTTGCTTAATCCAGTAGCTTCTCGGCCGATTTCGCCACGAGCTGCGATCGCTTGCGCGGGCCGCGCTCGACGAACAGCAGGCTCTGGCCGAAGATGAAGCAGTAGAACAGGAAGGCCTGCGCTTCGGCTGCCTCGGTATCGAGGCCGGTCGCGCGATAGAGTTCGGCGACGTGCTTCAGCCGCGCCGCGTCCACGTTCGCCACCGCTGTCGCGGCGCCCTCGTCCGAGCGGGCCCATTGCCGGATCGCAAGCTCGATTGCCATCCCGTCCGGATTGAGCCGCTCGGAATAGAGTTGGATCACCGCCCTCAGCCGTTCACGGGGGTCTTGGCCATCGAGGCTCGTCTGCTGCGCGATCGCCGTTGAGCGCCCCTCGCGCCAGCGTTCCAGCATGGCACCGAGCAGCGCGGCACGGTCGGCGAAGCGGCGGTAGAAGCCGCCCTTGGTGACGCCGAGGTTCTTGGCGAGCACCTCGACCCGCACCCCCTCGACCCCCGATCGGGCGAGCTCGGTGAGCCCTGCCTCGACCCAGACATCGCCTTTGCCGTCACTCATGCGGGAAGCCTCGCCGATTCTTGATACGGTGCCGTATTGCTAACGCGGGAGGAGGTTGATACGCTACCGTATCAATAACCAAAGGTGGGAAAGAGCCAGGGAGAATTGCGATGGAGCAGGAGGCGACCTATCGCGGCACGGTCTATCCGTGGCAGTGCGATCACGTCGGCCACATGAACATCATGTGGTATGTCGGCAAGTTCGACGAAGCCAACTGGAATCTGTTCGCCCGCCTCGGGCTCACGCCGAGCTACCTGCGCGGCTCCGGCCGCGGCATGGCCGCCGTGCAGCAGAACATCACCTACAAGCGCCAGCTGCTCGCCGGCGACATCGTCGAGATCCGCAGTCACCTGCTCGAGATCCGCGACAAATCGATCCGCTTCCGGCACGACATGACCAATGCCGAGACCGGCGAGATCGCCGCGTTGTGCGAGATCACGGGCGTGCACATGGACCGCAGCCTGCGTAAATCTGTGCCGTTCACGGATGCCATTCGCGAGCTCGCTTTGAGGCATCTCGCCGAGCCCGCGGAGGCCTGAGCCATGGCCGCATACGAGCCGAAGAACCCGGGTTATCGCGCGGCTGCCATCGCCATGTTCGACGGCCAGCCGGCGATGCACACGCTCGGCATCGTGATCGTCCGCCTTGCGCCGGGCGAGGCTGAACTCGCCATGCTGCATTCGCCGGCCCTCACACAGCAGAACGGCTTTGTCCACGCCGGCATCATCACCGCAGGGCTCGACAACGCCTGTGGTGTCGCTGCCTTCACCCTGATGCCGCGCGAGGCCGATATCCTCACCGTCGAGTTCAAGACCACGCTGCTCGCGCCGGCACGGGGCGAGCGTTTCGTCTTCAAGGCAGAGGTGGTCAAGCCCGGCCGCACGCTGACCTTTTGCGAGGCCAAGGCGTTTGCCGAGCACGAGGGCAAGGTCACGTTGATCGCAACGATGACCGGGACGCTGATGGCGATGCTGCCGCGCGTTGCCGCTTCGCACGAACCGCGCACGCCCGCTGCATAGCGGTGATTGACAAGACGGCCGGCGCATCCCTTGATGCCAAAATCATGCTTGCAAGTCTTGGTCTCATTCTGCTCTGCCAGTTGATCGGCGAAGCCATCGTGCGCAGCCTCGGCTTGCCGATGCCGGGCCCGGTACTCGGCCTATTGCTGCTCCTCATTCTGCTGCTCGCGCGCGACCGCTTTGCGCTTCTCGCGCGCGGGCCGCTGCGCGATGATGGCGTCGAGACGGCCGGCAAGGGTCTGCTCGCGCATCTGTCGCTGCTGTTCGTGCCGGCCGGGGTCGGCGTCGTGCAGAAGCTCGATCTGTTCGCGTCCCACGGCATCGCCATCATTCTCGTGCTCGCGCTGTCGGTGGTCGTCACGCTGCTCGCGACCGTACTCACCTTCCGCCTGGTCAGCCGCCTGTTGAGGCAACAGGACGCGCGATGAAGGACAATCCGTTCTCGCTCTGGGTCTATCTCTCGCAGTCGCCGTTGCTTTGGTTGACCGTGACGCTGCTGGTCTATGCCGGCACGGACGCCGTGTCGCTGGCGACTCGGCGTCATCCCCTCGCCAATCCCGTGCTGCATGCGATGTGGATCGTCGGCGCCTTCCTGCTGCTAACCGGCACCTCCTACACGACCTATTTCGCCGGCGCGCAGTTCGTACATTTCCTCTTGGGGCCCGCGACGGTCGCGCTGGCCGTTCCCCTCTACGAGAACCGCAAGCGCGTCCTCGCCTCGATCGCGCCGATGCTGGTGGCGCTGGTCGCGGGATCGGTCACCGCCGTGGTGTCCGTGGTGTTGCTGGCCGAGTTCGCCGGTCTGCCGCGCGACGTGGTTTTGTCGCTCGCGCCGAAATCCGTCACGGCCGGCGTTGCCATGGGCATCGCCGAATCCCTGCACGCCGATCCCTCGCTGGCCGCGGTTGCGGTCATCCTCACGGGCATCATGGGCGCGATCATCGTAACGCCGCTGATGAACCGCACCGGTATCAGCGATTTCCGCGCCCGCGGCTTTGCCGCCGGCCTTGCCGCGCACGGGATCGGGACCGCGCGAGCGTTCCAGGTCGACGAGATCGCCGGCGTCTTCTCCGGGATCGCCATGAGCCTGAACGCTTTGGTGACCTCCTTCCTGGTACCCTTGGCGGTCACGCTGCTGGTGCGATGACATCGGCGCCGCGACACTCTATATGATTTGTAACAATTCCCAGTCTCGAACCGTATCGACGGAGATGGGACCGAAATGGAACGAGATATGGTTGGATTCAGGAACAAGGGCCTTGTGCCGACGCGGCGCGCGGCGCTGACGCTGATCGGGGCGGGCGCCCTTGTCGCCGGTGGGATCACCGCGGCGCGCGCGGCGACCGACGAAGACGAGGTGCTGACCGAAGCCAAGGTGCTGCGCGACCCAGATGTTCCCGTCGCCGGCAATCCTGACGGGAATATCAGCATCATCGAATGGTCCGACTATAACTGCCCCTATTGCCGCAAGCTCGAGCCCGAGTTGCGTCAGGTCATCCAGGACGACGGCAAGGTCCGGCTGGTGATGAAGGACTGGCCGATCCTCGGTCCGGTTTCGGTCACGGCGGCGCGGACCGCGCTCGCGGCGAAATTCCAGGACAAATACCACCAGGCCCATGACGCCATGATGGGCGTCAGCTCGCGCCTGACCGATCCACGCATCAACGAGTTGCTCGCGGCCGCCGGCGTCGACATGGATCGGTTGAAGCGCGATCTCGGAGACCACGCCAAGGACATCGACGCCGTGCTCAAGCGCAACAACGAGCAGGCCGAAGCCTTCGGTTTCCGCGGCACCCCGTCCTTCATCGTCGGCAAGTACCGCGTGCCGGGCGTGCTCAGCATGAACGAGTTCGAGCAGGTCATCGCCGACGCCCGCAAGGCCAAGATGAACTGAGCCGAGCGATATTCACCGCATACGAAGGCGCCGCCGCGGACCCGCGACGGCGCCTCATTTCATTCATGATACCACGTCGTTACTTCGAGGAGATGCGGACCCAATCTTTGTGCGCGCGATCGCGCAGCGCTTCCCAATCGGCCTTTGCGACATCCCAGTTTACGATGGTGCGATTGGTCGTCGCAACCTCGCCATTAGCAACCGACGACGTCTGCATGGAGTCATAGACATACACGCTGCAGGCAAGCAGCAGCGCGCCCAAAATCATTCCAAGAAACATCCGCATGGCGAAACCTCCGATGACGGGCGATAACGTCGGCCCGGAATGATAGTTCCGCGGCAGTACGGCGCAGGTAAGGACGATCCGTTCACGCTTCATTCAGCCACTGCACCAGCTCCGCGTTGATCTCGCGAGGATAGGTGTGGCTGAGGTCGTCGATCTCGCGATAGGTGACATTCGCGCCGGCGGCGGCGAGGGCCGCCTGCGTTTGCCGCGCGGTCTGTACCGGAAACATCCAGTCGAGCTTGCCGTGTGCGATGAAGATCGGCAGCCGCTGCAGGCGTGTGGCGTCAGCCATCTCCGCCATCAGCGGATGGAAGGTCGCCGACACCGGCGCGAGATGCGTGAAGGGCGAGGCGCCGTCGAGCCCGGTGACGTAGCAGAAGGTGCCGCCGTCGCTCATGCCTGTCAGCAGCATGCGCGAGGCGTCGACGGTCCAGCGGCTGCGCACCGTATCGAGAATGCGCATGAAGTTGGGCGTGTCGGAATCGTCGCCCATCAGGGCCCAGGTCGGGCCGGTCGCGGTCGGCGCCACCAGGATCGCACCAAGACTGCGGGCATCGCGCAGCCAGCTCCACAGAAAGCCGCGGCCATTGCCGCTGCCGCCATGCAACGCCATCACCAGCGGCATGGCGAGATCGGGCGTGTAATATTCAGGCACGTAGACCGAAAAGCCGCCGCGGCTGCCGGGCTCGTTGTGATCGTGGATGATGCCGGTGTGCGCGTCCGCGCCGGCTTCGAGTCGCGACAACAGGTCGGCATTCTCGCGATTGGCGGCGTTGAGGAAGAAGCTGCTCACGGGCGGAAACTGCACTGCCAACGGATAGAGTTCCTCCTGCGCGCGCGGGACGTGGCGCAGCGCGCGGAAGACCGCAACGAGATCGCCATTGCGACGCTCAACCTCGCGCAGGCCGGCAAAGGCGGCGAGCGTCTCGTCGCAGGCCCGATCGAGCCGCTCGCGCAGTCCGGTGAACTGTTCCGGCCATTCTCCGATTGCCGCGCGCACCGTTTGCAACGCCTCGTCGGGAGCGCCGATCGCGTTCATCACCGAGCCGAAGGCCGGCGGGTGCAGGTTGCGCTGAAAGAAGGCGAGCGCCTCCAGCGCATTGAGCAGCGGCGGCAGCACGGCCACGATATCGTCAACGACGGCCTCGCTCATCGTCGTTTCCTTGCTTCAGTTCGGCTTGTCAGTGCAGCTTCGGCGCCTTCAAGAGCTTGAAGCGATCGGTCGAGGTTACCGTGACGTCGAAGGTGACGCCTTCATGATGTACCGTCAGCGGCACGTCGACGCCGGCAGCGCCGAGGCTCCACAGCTTCTTGTAGAAGCCGGTCTGGCTCGTGACTTTCTCGCCGTCGACCGCGAGGATGACGTCGCCGGTCTTGAGCTCGGCAAGGGCGGCCGGACCGTTGGCGGAGATCCCGATCACCACCACGCGGTTGTCGATCTCGGTCGAAAAGAGTCCGAGCCACGGCCGTGCCGGCTTGTTGACGCGACCGAACTTGCGCAGATCGTCCAGGATCGGTTTCAACAGGTCGATCGGCACGATCATGTTGACGTGCTCGGCCTTGCCGTCGCGCTCGCGTTCGAGCTGGAGCGAGCCGATGCCGATCAACTCGCCGCGCTCGTTGAGGAGCGCCGTGCCGCCCCAGTTCGGATGCGCGGGATGGGTGAAGATGGCCTCGTCCAGCAGATATTCCCAGTAGCCCGCGAATTCCTGCTTGGCCACGATCTGGCTCGCGACCGAACGCGTGCGTCCGCCGGCGCCGCCGACCACGACGCGGTCGCCGAGCCGGGTCTCGGCCGAGATGCCGAGCGGCAAGGGGTCGACCTCGAGCTGGCCGAGCGCCTGCACCAGGCCAAAGCCGGTGACGGCATCGAAGCCGAGCACATGTCCCTCCACCACGCGCCCGTCTCCGACATGCAGCCACACCGACTCTGCTTCGGTGATGAGGTAACCGATGGTGAGCACCAGCCCGTGGTCGATCACGACGCCGTTGCCGGCGCGCTCGGTCCCCAGCGTCTCGGCACTGAAGGCGTCCGGCGGGATGATGGCATGCAGGCCGACGACGGAGGCGAGCGCGCGGTCGAGATCGAAATCATAATCGCTCGCCCGCGGCTGATTGGCCGGCGGCACTCTCCATTCGGTCAGAGCGGGCATGGAGTTCTCCTGGCTGAGAGCATCGCTCCGCCGTGGCTAGCGGAACGACACGCGAAGCACCGATAATTTAGGCCGGAGGAGGCCGTCTTGAAAGCCTCGTTCCCAACTATTCCAGAGAACGCCGTATGAAATCTTTGAAAGGCACAGGACCGGTTCATGCACGGGTCGGTCGGGCGGCTCTCCGGCATTGACCGCATGGCTGCTGTCCGGCGAGGTGCTAGGCGCCGTACAATGAAGCTGCTAACCATTGCCGCTTCGTTTGACCCAGGGATCACGGACCGAAGCATGGACAACCGCAGCGACATCTGGCGTGGCATCGACACGATCAAAGCACGTTTCATCGACCTCAGCGACAAGGTCTGGGGCATGCCCGAGGTCTGCTACACCGAGGCGCGGTCCGCCGCAGAACATCTCGCCGAGTTGCGTCATCAGGGTTTTCGCATCACCGAGCAGCTCGCGGGCATTCCGACCGCGGTGATGGGCGAATGGGGCGAGGGCGGACCGGTCATTGCCTTCATGGGGGAATATGACGCGCTGCCGGGCCTGAGCCAGGAGGCGGGCGTCGCGGAGCATCGTCCGGTCGAGACCGGCGGCCACGGTCATGGCTGCGGCCACAATCTGCTCGGTTCCGCAGCTCTCCTCGCCGCGACCGCGGTGAAGGACTGGCTCGCCGAGAACAAGGTGCCGGGCCGCGTGCGCTATTACGGCTGCCCCGCCGAGGAAGGCGGCGCGGCAAAAGCGTTCATGGTACGCTCCGGTGCATTTGAAGACGCCGACATCGCCATCACCTGGCATCCGCACAGCTTCTGGGAAGTCGCGGTGACGCCGTCACTCGCCAACACCCGCGCCGATTTCATCTTCACCGGCCGCACCTCGCATGCGGCAGCCTCGCCGCATCTCGGCCGCTCCGCGCTCGACGCTGTGGAGCTGATGAATGTCGGCGTGAACTATATGCGCGAGCACATGCCGAGCGACGCGCGCGTGCACTACGCGCTGCTCGACACCGGCGGCATCGCCCCGAACGTGGTGCAGGCGCATGCACGCGTGCGCTATTCGATCCGTGCCCGTGATCTGCCCGGCATGAACGAGCTGGTTGGACGCGTGAGCAAGATCGCGGAGGGCGCGGCGCTCATGACCGAGACCAAGGTCGAGATGAAGATCATCTCCGCGGTCTCCAACATCCTGCCGAACACGCCGCTGGAGCAGGCGCTGCACCGGGTCATGGAAGAACTCGGACCGCCGCATTTCGACGACGCGGACAAGGGCTTTGCCACGGAGATCCGCGCGACGCTGAGCGACAAGGACATCGAGTCGGTCTATTACGCGATCGGCATGGAGCCGACCGACCGGCCGCTGGCTGACTTCCTGGTGCCACTCGATGCCAAGCGCAATCCGCTGGTCGGCTCGACCGACGTCGGCGACGTGAGCTGGGTCGTGCCGACCGTGCAGGTCCACGCACCCACGGTTGCAATCGGCACGCCCTTCCACACCTGGCAGGTGGTCGCGCAGGGCAAGAGCGCGCATGCGCACAAGGCCATGGTGCAGGCCGCTAAGGCGATGGCCGGCATCGGCATCAAGGCGCTGACGGACCCGGAGCTGATCAAGGCTGCCAAGGCTGACCTCGAGAAGCGGACGGCCAAGACGCCTTACGTCTGCCCGCTGCCAGACCACGTCGCGCCGCCGCTCGACATGTCCGTGGCGTAGAATTTCGCCTCGATACTTCGTCTGATGCGGCGACCAAATTTTCTGCAGTGCAGCGCGGAATTCAGCGTGTTTTGATGCTGGATTGCCGAACGGATGGGCTGCGGAATATGGTTTTGCCCAACAGACAGTCAGAAGACCGTTTGCATACACACGGTCGCAGTTGACGCGCACCCCATTCGGTGTGCCATCTACCGCCAGCCAATCCCGGTGGTCGCCTCGCGCGACCGCCTGCATCCATACGGGAACCAGACGGGGACAACCATGCTGGATAAAGAACTGCGTTCGATGATCGGTGACGTGAAGGACGGGCGGATGGATCGCCGCGGCTTCATTCAGCGCCTGGCTGCCGTGGGTCTCACCGCGCCTTTGGCCAACCAGATCCTCGCGCTTGGTGGCGTCGCGATGGCCGAGGGCGCCTCGACCTACAAGCCGAGCAAGCGCGGCGGCGGTGGTGCGCTCAAGCTGCTGTGGTGGCAGGGGCCCACCCTGCTCAATCCGCATTTTGCCACCGGCACCAAGGACCAGGACGGCGCGCGCCTGTTCTACGAGCCGCTCGCCTGTTGGGATCCCGACGGCAACATGAAGCTGGTTCTGGCCGCCGAAATTCCCTCGATCCAGAACGGCGGCCTCGCCGCTGACGGCAAGTCGGTGACCTGGAAGCTCAAACCCGGCGTCAAATGGCATGACGGCACGCCGTTCACAGCCGACGACGTCGTCTTCAACTGGGAATATGCCAAGGATCCGGCGACCTCCGCACTGACCATCGCGACGCTCCGCGACATCACGGTCGAGAAGGTGGACGACCTCACGGTCCGCATCCTGTTCAACAAGCCGACGCCGTTCTGGGCCGACGCTTTTGTCGGGGCTCCCAATACCATCATCCCAAAACATCTGTTCAAAGACTATATGGGGTCCAAGTCGCGGGAGGCGCCGACCAACCTCTCGCCGGTCGGCACCGGCCCCTACAAGTTCGTCGAATTCAAGCCGGGCGATCTTGTCCGCGGCGTGATCAATCCCGATTATCACATGGCGAACCGGCCCTATTTCGATTCGATCGAGATGAAGGGCGGCGGCGATGCCGTCTCTGCCGCGCGCGCGGTGATCCAGACAGGCGAGTATGATTTCGGCTGGAACATTCAGGTTGAGGACGACGTGCTGCTGCGCCTGGAGAAGGGCGGCAAGGGAAAGACCGTCTACGCCGTCGGCGGCGACACCGAATTCATCGCGCTGAACTTCACCGACCCCAACACCGAGGTCGATGGCGAACGCTCCTCGATGAAGACCAAGCACCCGCTGTTTTCTGATCCAGCGGTGCGCAAGGCGCTCTCGCTGCTGATCGATCGCGAGTCGGTCAAGAAGGCGATCTACGGCCGCGCCGGTCGCACCACCGCCAACTTCCTCAATGGGCCCGAAAAATTCGTGTCCAAGAACACCTCGTGGGAGTTCAGCGTCGAGAAGGCCTCGAAGATCCTCGACGATGCCGGCTGGAAGCCGGGCGCCGACGGCATCCGCGAAAAGGACGGCAAGAAGCTCAAGCTCGTCTATCAGACCTCGATCAACGGGCCGCGCCAGAAGACGCAGGCGATCGTCAAGCAGGCCTGCCAGAAGGCGGGCATCGACGTCGAGCTGAAATCGGTCGTCGCCTCCGTGTTCTTCTCCTCCGACGTCGGCAATCCCGATACCTATTCCAAGTTCTACGCCGACATGGAGATGTTCCAGATCCCGCTGAGTCAGCCCGATCCGTCGCAGCACATGCGTCGCTACCTTTCGAACCTCGTTGCCACCAAGGAGAACAAGTGGCAGGGCACCAACTTTCCGCGCTGGGTCAACAAGGAGTACGACGCGACCATCCAGGCCGCCGACGGCGAGATGGATCCGGTCAAGCGCGCGGCGCTCTACATCAAGGCCAATGATCTCATGTACCAGGACATCGTTTTCATCCCGGTGCAGCACCGCCTGAAGGTCGAGGCGGCCGCCAACAATCTGCGCCCGGTGGTTTCGGGCTGGGCCAACGAGACCGACAATTTGTTCGACTGGTACCGCGAAGAATGATCACGCACGCCTAGAGCGGTCCTTCTTCATGAGCCAGTATGTCCTGCGTCGCCTCCTGATCGCGATTCCGAGCCTGCTCGGAATTTCGCTCGTGCTGTTCGTCGTGCTCGCACTAGCCCCGGGCGATCCCTTCTCGGAGCTGGCGACCAATCCGAACGTGCCTCCCGAAGTCGCTCTCGCGCTTCGGGCGAAGTTCGGCCTCGACGATCCGATCTACCTTCGTTACCTGCACTGGCTCAACGCCATGCTGCACGGCGACTGGGGTTTCTCCTTCGTCAGCCGGATGAACGTCGACACGCTCATTCTCCAGCGACTGCCAACGACGCTCTATGTGATCGGCTCGGCGCAGATCCTGGCGCTCCTGATCGCGATCCCGGTCGGGGTCTATGCCGCAACGAAACCTTATTCGCTGTTCGACCAGGTCGCCAACACGCTCGCCTTTGTCGGCTTCTCGCTGCCGACCTTCTTCACCGGCATCCTGTTCATCCTGATCTTCTCGGTCACGCTGGACTGGCTGCCTTTCGTCTACACGACCGACATCAAGGGCACGGGTATTCACTGGGTGCTGGAGATGATCCGTCAGGCGATCATGCCGGTGGCGGTGCTCGGCCTGTTCCAGGCTGCCTCGATGACGCGTTTCGTGCGCTCGGCGATGCTGGACGTGATCCGGCTGGACTACGTCACCACCGCGCGCGCCAAGGGCATCGGCCAGCGGCGGGTGATCATCAAGCACGTGATGCGCAACGCGATGATCCCGGTCGTCACGCTGATTGCGTTGCAAATCCCGGCGGTGTTCGGCGGCGCCATCGTCACCGAGCAGATTTTCCGCATTCCCGGCATCGGCTCGCTGCTGATCTCGTCCATCCTTTCCAACGACACGCCGGTGGTGATGGCCGTCACCTTCGTCTTTGCGTGCCTGGTCGTGCTGTTCAACCTCATCGCGGACGTTCTTTATGGCTGGCTTGACCCTCGCATCTCCCTCCGCTGAGCGGCGCGTCTACTCGCCCTGGCGCGAGACGTGGCGGCGCTATAGCCGCCACAAGCTTGCCGTCGTCAGCGCGTTCCTGCTCCTCGTTCTGATCCTGGCGGTGGTGGTCGGCCCCTTTATCTGGCGGGTCAAGATCGACGACATCGACATCGTGGCGGGCATGCAGGGGCCGTCGCTGGCCCATCCCTTCGGCACCGACGATCTCGGGCAGGACATCCTCGCCCGCATGATCTATGGCGGGCGCATCTCGCTTGCGGTCGGCCTCGCGGCGATGCTGGTCTCGGTATTTGTCGGGGTGCTGATCGGCGCGCTCGCCGGCATGTCGCGCGGTGCGCTCGGTCATGGGCTGATGTGGCTCACCGATCTCTTTTTGTCGCTGCCGCAATTGCCCCTGCTGCTGCTGCTGATCTATCTCTTCCGCGATGGGCTGAAGGCCGCTTTCGGCCCCGAGGGCGGCATTTTCATCCTGATCGTGCTCGTGATCGGTGGCTTGCGCTGGATGCCGGTCGCGCGCCTCGTCCGCGCCCAGTTCCTGTCGATCCGGGAGAAGGAATTCGTCGAAGCCGCGCGCGCGCTCGGGGCAAGCCCGGTGCGGCAGGTGGTGCGCCATATCCTGCCCAATGCGCTGGGTCCGGTGATCATCGCCGGAACCATCGACGTGGCCGCAGCCATCATCGCGGAATCGACACTGTCCTTCCTCGGCCTCGGCTTCCCTCCGGATACGCCGACCTGGGGCCGGCTGCTTTATGACGCGAAAGACTTTCTCGACATCGGCCCGCACTGGGCGCTGTTTCCGGGCGGCGCGATCTTCATCGCGGTGGTCGCCATCAACTTCATCGGCGACGGCCTGCGTGACGCGCTCGATGCGCGGCGGGTGATCTGATGGCGCCGTTGCTCGAGATCAAGGGACTGAAAACCCACTTCTCCACCGACGACGGCATCCTCCAGGCCGTCGACGGTGTCGATATCTCCATTAACCGCGGCGAGACGCTCTGCGTCGTCGGCGAATCCGGCTGCGGCAAGACCGTCACCGCGATGTCGATCCTGAAGCTGATCGCGATGCCGCCGGGTCGCATCGCGGCAGGCGAGATCATTTTCGAAGGCCGCGATCTCGTGCCGCTGACGAGCAGTCAGCTCGACGAGATCCGCGCCAAGGAGATCGGCTTCATCTTCCAGGAGCCGATGACCTCGCTCAATCCGGTGCTCACCATCGGCGAGCAGATCGCCGAAAGCCTGCGCCGCCATGAGAACGTCACCAGGAAACAGGCGCTCGAGCGCACCATCGAGATGCTCAAGCTGGTGCAGATACCCAATGCCGAAGGCCGCGTGCACAACTATCCCCATCAGTTCTCCGGCGGCATGCGCCAGCGCGTGATGATCGCGATGGCGCTTGCCTGCAAGCCGAAGCTGATCATCGCCGACGAGCCCACCACGGCCCTCGACGTCACCATTCAGGCGCAGATCCTCGATCTGCTCCAGGACATGAAGGAACGTTTCGGCATGGCGGTGATGCTGATCACCCATGCCATGGGCGTCGTCGCCGAGACCGCGCAACGCGTCGTCGTGATGTATGCCGGCAAGGTCGTGGAGGAGGCGTCTGTCGACGAGCTCTTCGGTAATCCCGGCCATCCCTATACCCAGGGACTGATCCGCTCGATCCCGCGCATCGATCTCGACAGCGAGCACAAGGTGCGGCTGGAGGCGATCGGCGGCTCGGTGCCGATCCTGATCAATCCGCCGGTCGGCTGCCGCTTCGCTCCACGCTGCCGCCACGCCATGAGCGTCTGCACCGAGAGGGAGCCGCTGCTGCGCGAGATCGCGCCAGGCCACCGCATGGCCTGCCATCTGGGAGATACGCAGTTGGGAGGCACAGCATGACCGAGCCCTTGCTCCGCGTCAGCGGCCTGAAGAAATATTTCCCCGTGCACGGCGGCCTGCTGTCGCGTCAGGTCGGCAGCGTTTATGCCGTCGATGGGGTCTCGTTCTCGGTCAACCGCGGCGAGACGCTCGGCCTCGTCGGCGAATCCGGCTGCGGCAAGTCGACGACCGGACGCTGCGTGCTGCGCCTGATCGAGCCGACCGACGGCGAGGTCGTTTTCGACGGTCAGGATGTCCGCCAGCTCGGCGGCAACGATTTGCGCGCGATGCGGCGGAACATGCAGCTTGTGTTCCAGGATCCGTTCGCCTCTCTCAATCCGCGCATGACGGTCGGCGCCATCCTCGGCGAAGCCCTCGTCATCCATAAGCTCGGCTCATCGGCCAAGGAGCGTGAGGATCGCGTCGCGAGCCTGCTGGTGAAGGTCGGGCTCAAGGCCGAGCACATGCGCCGCTATCCGCATGAATTCTCCGGCGGTCAGCGCCAACGCATCGTGATCGCGCGTGCGCTCGCAGTCGAGCCGAAACTGATCGTCTGCGACGAACCGGTGTCTGCGCTCGACGTCTCGATCCAGGCGCAGGTCATCAACTTGCTGGAAGATCTCCAGGCCGAGCTGAACCTCACCTATCTCTTCGTCGCGCACGATTTGTCGGTGGTCGAGCACATCTCCGACCGCGTCGCGGTGATGTATCTTGGCCGTATCGTCGAGCTCGCCAAGGCCAGCGACCTCTACCGCAATCCGCAGCATCCCTACACGAGGGCGCTGTTATCAGCGGTGCCGGTGCCCGATCCCAAGCTCAAGCGCGAGCGCATCCGCCTCAAGGGCGACGTTCCGAGCCCGATGAAGCCGCCGTCGGGCTGCCACTTTCACACCCGCTGTCCCATCGCCCAGCCGCGTTGCGCAGAAAGCGCACCGGAGCTGAAGGAAGGAGCGGGCGGGCACTTCGTGGCGTGCCATCTCGCCTGACGTCTGACGCCGAGAAATGCGGAGCACGCATTCATGCGTGAAGCAGGCCGTGCCCCGAAAGGGCCTGCCTGAAAGCCTCAACCGAGGTGTGGTGATGCGCGAACAGGCCCGCCTCTCGCGCGCCGGCGACATTGGGCATGAGATCGTCGACGAACAGGACGCTCTCCGGTTTGACGTCGAGCTCCGACAGACAAAGGCGGAAGCAGCGCGGGTCCGGCTTCGCCGTCTTGAACCGGGCCGAGGCATAGATTCGGGAGCCGAACAGCGGCGGCAATTCCGGCAGCAGCGCAGCGATATGGTCGGCGACCAGCGTGGTGTTGTTGGTCAGGACGGCAATGTCGATGGTTTGCCGCAAGCTGCCGGCAATCTCCAGCATCGCACGATCGGCTTGCATCGAACGGCGTCGCGCCTCGATCCACTCGTCCAGTGACAGCGGATAGCCGATGCGGTCGCCGAAGCCCCGCAAATAGTCCGCGGCGTCGAGAGTGCCGGAATCGCCGAGCAGCTCGAAGCCGCTGTCCCAGATCGCCTTGTGGACGGATTCGCTCGTGGTCCCCGCAAGCTTCGCCAGCCATGCGACACGCTTTGCCCTGTCGTAGTCGCAGAGGACATTGTCCATGTCGAAGAGGACGAGTTTGATTTTACCAGTCACAGCAGCACTCTCGGATTGGCCGACCATCCGGCCGTGATCCAAGCCATACCGCGCTGGAGCGCGGGCGACAAATCCGGGGCAACGGTCGATCCGTCACGCGCTCCTGGCGGGCCAGGGAACGACCTGTCCCGACATCACCAGCCGGTCACGGCCGTTGTCCTTGGCGGCGTACAGCGCGCGGTCGGCGGCGGCGACCAGCGTGCTGCAGTCCGTCGTGGTTTGGGATGGAAGGCTCGTCGCGCCGCCAATGCTTGCAGTCACCAGGCGGGAGGGGGGACTTTGCGCATGCAGCATGGCGAGATCTTGCAGGGCCTTGCGAATCCCATCGCCGACCTCGGCGCAGCCCTCGGGACCGGTGTTCGGCAACAGCACGGCGAATTCTTCGCCACCATAGCGCGCCGCGAGATCGGCCGGGCGCTTGGTGTGCGCTGATAGGATCCGGGCCAGCGCGCGCAGGCATCCGTCACCCGCCAGATGGCCATATTGGTCGTTGAATTTCTTGAAATGATCGACATCGATCAACA
Source organism: Bradyrhizobium sp. MI1.10 (assembly GCF_055811035.1). Lineage (NCBI taxonomy): Bacteria > Pseudomonadati > Pseudomonadota > Alphaproteobacteria > Hyphomicrobiales > Nitrobacteraceae > Bradyrhizobium > Bradyrhizobium sp. MI1.10. The sequence continues at coordinate 50,526 of NZ_JBVVPN010000020.1, read as the reverse complement.
GGAGCGAGAGCTGCGAGCCGTCGCGCCGGGCCCGCGCCCATTCATCAGCGAGGCGCTCGTCGAATGCGCGTCGATTGGCGAGCCCGGTGAGGCCGTCAGTCGTCGCAAGCGAGGCGAGCTTGTCCTGAAGGTCCTTCTGCTCGGTCATGTCGCGCACCACCGCGACGACGCCGTCGATCTCGCCGCTGTCCGATGCCAGGGTCACGTGCAACGCCGCCTCCGCCCAGATCTCGCCCTTGTCGCGATGACGCTGGCGATAGACGAACCGCGCCTCCTCGGCCTCGCCATTTTTAAGCGCGGCGATGGCCTGCTCGACCCGCTCGATGTCGTCGGCGTGAATGCCGGCCAGGGCCGAGGTGGCCAGCAGTTCGTCAGAGGACCAGCCCGTGATGCGTACGCAGGAGGGGGAAACGTAGAGCAGCCGGTTGTCGAGCCCGATCCGGGTCACCATGTCGCTGGATTGCTCGGCCAACAGGCGGAAGTTTGCTTCGTTGACGACGAGGGCCTGGGCCATGCGCTGCCGCTGCACGAGTTGACGGACCAGGTAGAAGCCAATCACCGCGATCAGCAGCACGAGGCCTAGGACGAAGGTGCTGCGCGCAGCCGCGGCTTGCCGCCAGGGCGCCAGCACGTCGTCCCGCGACTTGCTCGCCAACACCATCAGGGGATAGCGGCTGCTGCGTTGGTAATAGCTCAGCCGCTGGACGCCATCGAGCGGCGACTTGAAGTAGTAGACTGCTGCGGCGGGACGGCTTTCCCATCCCTTGAATAAGGGCGCATTGGACAGGTCGCGTCCGACAAAGGCGCCGCTCTCGTCGCGGCTGCGCGCCAGCATGATGCCGCTATCGTTGAGCAGCGATGCCGAGCCGTTCGTACCGATGTCAAACCGCTCGTAGAACGTAACGAAATAGCTGACATCGATCGTGAGCAGGGCAACGCCGGCGAAGCCGCCGTCCGCATCGTTGATCCGGCGGGACGCGGTGACGACCCATTGGCCCCCGGCTCGACTCTTCACGGGCGATCCGATCAACGTGCCCATCTCGGGCGAGTCACGATGACGCTGGAAATATTCGCGGTCGCTGTTGTTGAGCTTGGAGAAATCGAGGTGCTCGGTCGTAGCCAGCCACTGCCCGGTCGCGTCATAAACGAAGATGCCGCGGATGCGGTCCGATGATTTCCGTGTCGGCAGATAGGCCTGAAGCTTGGTGATCGTGTCCGGACCCGTCCCGTCGAGTTCGAGCCGATGGACCAGGCCTACGAGGATCGTATCAACGAGTTCGAACGTGTCGTCCGCATGCTGGATCAGCGAATGCGCCAGATTGGCGACATCGATCTCGGCGTTCCTGAGTTCGGCGTTGCGGGTTTCCCATTCGCGCCAGCCGCTCAAGCCGAGGATGGCGAAGCAGGTCAGGATGACGAAACCCGCCGCCCAGAGCGGAAGGCGCGTCTTTCCGAGTTCTCGGCCCGTGGTCATCAGGCTTGCTCCATTTCGGCGCAAACCTCTCACTTTGGCCTTAACGGGCTGTTGCAACATCCGCGCGGATTGTGCGCTTCCGGTCGGAACAGTCCTCGACAACTGACGGGCTATTGTCGAGCTAACCAGGCTGGCCTCAGGTGTCGGCTTCGCCCGGGCTTTCTGCCTCACTCATCCAGCGTGAAGCCGACGCGCAGTGTCACCTGGTAGTGGCGCACGGCACCGTTCTCGATATGGCCGCGCGTTTGCACCACCTCGAACCATTTCATCTCGCGAACGGTCTTGGCGGCACGGCTGACCGCGTTCTTGATCGCATCCTCGATCGAGGTCTCGGACGATCCGACCAGTTCCAGGATCTTGTAGACGTGATCCGTCTCGCTTGTGGCCATGACTATTCTCCCCTCGTGCTGTGGCGGGACCGGATATGTCTGTCGCGGACAACTGGCGCCCGCGCGACGTCCGGCCTCAACTCTGAACGGATGCCGGCGCTCCGAGTTCCGTCCCCGGCAGGAGCCTGCCGCTCGCTGCCTAGGCGTCCCATTTTGTAAGTGCACGAAAATCTGGATCGCGTGTGCAAGCGGCGCTCCCGAATTGGCGCGCGGTCGCGGGCCTGCTCTTGCCCGTCCCGACATGAGCGAGCTAACCTCGGCCTTTCCTCTGGCATCTTCGAAGTGCGGTGATGATGGAGCGTTTGACGAGGGGCGCTCTGGCTGCGATCGGTCTCTGCGTTGTGCCTGCGCCGGGCATCGCGCAGGACGATCTCGATGCTGCCCCGGTGAGCATGTCGCTGCAGGTCACGACTGATCCCTCCACCATCGAGTGCCGCCGGCTGGAGACCGTCAATCCGGCCTCGCTGGTCTTCTTGCCGCTGCGCCGGACCTTCAACGAGGATTTTGACGAGCATCCGCTGGCGAACGGACGCTGGGTGTCGCACTACGGCGGTGGTGCGGCCTGGCCGGAGGCGCGCTACTGGGGCGGCGACGGCTCCGACTTCAAGCGCAAGACCAGCGCCAATGGCGAGCAACAGATCTATGTCGATCCGCGCTACGCCGGGCGCGCCTTGGCGCCGCTCGGGCTCGATCCGTTCAAGGTCAAGGACGGCGTGCTGTCGATCGTCGCCAGCCGTACGCCGCCGGGGTTAAAGCCGGTGCTGTTCAACAACGAGTACATCTCCGGGATCCTCACGACCCAGGGCACGTTCGCGCAGAAGCACGGCTATTTCGAGATCCGCGCCAAGGTGCCGGTCGGACACGCGGTGTGGCCGGCGTTCTGGATGCTGGCGGATGACGGCGGCTGGCCGCCGGAGGTCGACGTGCTGGAAGGCCGCGGCGAAAAGCCGGGTGATCTCGTGATGACGACGCATTGGCGGATTCCCTCGACCCAGAAGATCCAGTCCTGCGGCTTCGACTTCGCGGTCGGCGACGCTTCGAGCGCGTTCCACACTTACGGTGTGCTGTGGGAGGAGGATCGCCTGGTCTATTTCATCGACCGCAGGCCGGTGTCCGACATCAAGGTGCCGATCGGATTCGACGATCCCATGTACATGATCGTCAATCTCGCGATCGGATCGAAATTCTTTCTCGGGGTCGGACCTGTCGACGCGGAGTCGCCGCCTACCGTCGCATTCGAGATCGACCGGATTTCCGTCTACCAGATCGATTTGGAGCAGGCGCGCAGATAGCGAAGCTCGCTGATCTGTCCCGGCGTTGAGCGGCGCGAGTCAACGATGGACTGCCGCGGGCCTGCACGCCGACGCTACGGATCCAGCTCCGTATCCCAGTAGAGATAGTCCAGCCAGCTGTCGTGCAGATAGTTCGGTGGGAACAGCCGGCCGTTGCGGTGGAGCTGGTGCACCGTCGGCGCGAACGCGTGCTGGCGTGGAAACATCTTGGCTTGCACCGGCGTCAGATTACCTTTGCGCAGATTGCAGGGCGAGCACGCCGCGACCACGTTCTCCCAGGTGGTCTGGCCGCCTTTGCTGCGCGGGACGATGTGGTCGAAGGTGAGGTCTTCGGGCGAGCCGCAATATTGGCAGGCGAAACGATCGCGCAGGAAGACGTTAAATCGGGTGAAGGCAGGGTGCGTGGTCGGCTTGACGAACGATTTGAGCGAGACGACGCTCGGCAGCTGCATTTGCAGCGTGGGACTATGGACCGCCTGATCGTAATGCGCGACGATGTTGACGCGGTCGAGGAATACCGCCTTGATCGCGTCCTGCCACGACCACAAAGACAGTGGGTAGTAACTCAGCGGCCGGAAGTCCGCATTCAGCACCAACACCGGCCAATGGCCTTGCGAGACATGTGCGTTCAAGTAACGCTCCTGGCCTCCAATGTACGCTGCGAAGCAGCACGTACTGACATACTACATGCAGCGTGACGGGATTGTGAAGCCCGTTGAGCGACTTATTCCGGCACAAGCAATGCGGCCGGGGGGTGGCAAACCGCGCAAAACACCGTGATTTCCAGGTCCGAGGCTATGGAGGCCGCGCCGTCCTGACAGCGCGACGGGGATGTGCCGAGGCAGCTACTCCCGCACCCGCTCCAGCTTCTGCAAGCACCGCGTCGCGCGCAGCACGGCCGGCATCTCCTCGTCCGGAAAGCTGGTCTTCCAGTCGGTGACGCCGACCTCGCCGACATAGATGTCACCCTTCGAATCCAGCGCGATGCCGTGCGGTGCCAGGAATTTTCCGCTGGCAACGCCCGGGCCTGACTCGCCGCCGAGCCGCGCGATGCGGTTACCCTTGGCGTCCACGATCGACAACCGCGGGCCGAGATTGGGCACCTTGCGGTTGACGGCCAGGCCAGGGCCGAGTTCCCCGATGACGAAGGTCGGGCTCTTAGCCCCACCGCAACAGCACAGCGCACAGGGGCGGTGCAGATTGTTCCACTGCGTCTCGTACCTGCCGTTGCCGTCGAACACCTGCACGCGGTGGTTCTCGCGGTCGGCGACATAGACAAAGCCGTCTGCGTCGGTGGCGATGTTGTGCACGATGTTGAACTGGCCGGGATCGGTGCCGGGCTCGCCCCAGCTTGTCATCAGTGTGCCATCGGGCGTGAACTTGTGCACGCGCGCATTGCCATAGCCGTCGGAGACGTAGATTTCGCCCTTCGGCGACAGTGCAGTGTGGGTACAGCGGTGGAACGGATCGCCGCTCATGAACGGCGACGGTTTTTCGGGGATGCCGATCGTCAGCAGCACCTTGCCGTCGGTGGTGCACTTGCGCACGGTGTGGTCGCCGTCATCGGTGCAATAGAGATTGTCGTCGGCATCGATATGCAGGCCATGGGCGCGCGAGAACAGGCCTTCGCCCCAACTGCGCAAGAAATTGCCGTCGCGGTCCAGCACCACCATCGGATGGGCCCCGCGATTGAAGACGTAGACGCGGTCCTTGCTGTCGACTGCGACCGAGGCGACGTCGGTGAGCTGCCATCCGTCCGGCAGCTTTGCGAAGTTCTCAACGACGCGGTAGCGGTGCTCGCCGGTGCCGAGAATGGCTGGCATTGAATGTCCTCTCTTGTTGTCATTCCGGGGCACGCGAAGCGTGAACCCGGAATCCATCGTACGGCATTTTCGAGGTGGAATGGATTCCGGGTTCGCGCTGCGCGCGCCCCGGAATGACGGCTGTGTTCATGTCCGCCCCAGAATCCCTTCCTCGATCGCCTTGATTTGGAGCGCGAGATATTTCGAGTTGATCCGGCATTGCGCGAGGCTGCCGGCGATGAACCAGAGGCCGGGTTGCCTGGTGCGCGCATACATGTTGCGCAGCTCGAGGCCGTCGCCAAAACCCCAGATCGGGCCGACTCGCTCGGCGACGCGGTCGCCGAACAGTTTCCGCACCAGATATTCCTGCGTCTTGTAACCGGTCGAGAGCACGATCAATTCGGCCGGAAGGCTTGCGCCGTCCTTCATCCGGACGCCCTCGGTGACGAAGCCCTCGATGTCGGAAAACTGCCTGAGCTTGATCGCACCCTCGACGATGAGGTTGGAGCAGCCGACATTGAAATAATAGCCGCCGCCACGGGTGAGATATTTGAACTGCCAACCGGTGCCGGCCTCGCCGAAATCGAGTTTGAAGCCGACGCGCCGCAATCCGTCGAGCAGCTCCTTGTCGAGCTCCTTCGACTGCTCCGTCAGCATCACATGGGTCTTCTTCGCCAGCGGCGTCGGCATCGAGGTGGCGATCAGATCATTGTCCTCGAGCGTGCCCTCATTGTAGGTCGCATAAGCGAGTTGGGCCGACGGCTCGATATTGGTGACGAGCGTAGGTGAACGCTGCACCAGCGTCACGTCGGCGCCACTGGAGTGAAGATCCTGCGCGATATCGTGACCGCTATTGCCGGTGCCGATGACGATGGCGCGTTTGCCCGTCCAGCTCTCGCCGTCCTCGTAGCGGCTCGAATGCAGCAGCGTGCCCTTGAAGTTATCGAGGGTCGGAATAACAGGCACATTGGCGATGCCGCTGACGCCGGTTGCCATCACCACATGGCGGGGGTGCATGATACGCTCACTGCCGTCGGTGTGCCGCAGTGTGACCGTCCAGTGGCCTTTCGCATCGTCGTAGGCGCCGCCCTCGAATTCGGTGCCGGTCCAGAAGTTCAGCTCCATCGCGTCGACGTAAGCTTCGAACCAGTTGGCGAGCTTGTCCTTGGGGATATAGGTCGGCCAGCTCGGCGGAAACGGCATGTAGGGCAAATGATTGACCTGCACCTGGTTGTGCAGGGTCAGCGCGTGATAGCGCTTGCGCCAATTGTCCCCGATCCGTGCCTCGCGATCGACGATCAGTGTGTCGATCTTCAACTGCTTCAGCCGCGCCGCAATTGCGAGCCCGGCCTGGCCGCCGCCGACCACCAGCACGGTGGGATCGCGATCGGTGTAGTCGCGCGAGGCGCTGCGCAGGTCGAGCCAGTTCGGTCCACGGAAGTCGCGTGAATAGGCCTGGCCGCGCGGCCGCGAGGTGCCGAGCTGCTCCTCGAAGCCCCTAAGCTCGTCGAGCGCGGTGAGGAGCGTCCACGCTTTCGGGCGGTCGCCGTCGTTGGCGTCGGGCACAAGCCTGACGATGCCGCTGCCGCGCCCCAGTGCGGTTTCGAAATTGAAGATCGCTTCGATATTGTTGGTCCCGGCACGCGTCACCCAGCGCGGTGGCGGGCGGTTCGGCGCGATCTTGAAGCTGCCCGGCGCGACCTTTGCGGCGAGCGTTGTCAGCTCCCGCTCGATCGAGCCGCCGCCGGCGATCGTTTGCAGGTTCCAGCTGAATGCCAGCGCGTCGCGCCAATAGCAGTCGGCGAGGAACAGACGATCCAGCCCAGCGCCATCGGGTGCGCCAAGCGTGCGCTCAAATTCATCGAGCCAGGCTTGCGCGGATGCGGCAATATCCTTCGTCCTGTCCAGCATGCGCGACCTCGTGCCGTCTTCGCGGCGTTTCCTCTAGGGTCGAAAGCTATACTGTTTCGCAGACGGCCAATAGCCGATTACCCGAGCAGTGAGAACATGTGCCCCTGCTTCAGCGGAATGCACCCGTTGAGAGAGACCTGCGGCACCCTCGTGGTTTCAAGGAGGGGGCACGCGAAAAAGGCTCCACCTTGGTGGAGCCTCCCTCGCGCTCTTAGGATTCACAGCCGCTCGCGTAGCGGCGAGCGAACATCCCTACCTACCCCGCATCCCAGTGCCGTACAGCTCGCGCTCACGGCCGATATCGTCAGGAGACAGCGGTGGGCTTGCGGCATCGAAGCCATTCCAGCCGGACTTCTGCCAGGCGGTGCTCCGTTCCTGCAGGTTCACGGCCTTCTCGTGCAGAAGGGCATCGAGACGCGTGCGGTCCTGGTCGGGTACCCGGGCCGATACCAGCGTTCCGCCACGACGGACGCCCTCCGCGTAGCGCGACGCATCATCCTTGGAGACGCCGGCTTCGGTCAGCGCGCCAACGATGCCGCCCGTCGCGGCGCCGGCCGCGGCACCAACTGCGGTCGAAGCCAGCCATCCGGCGGCAACTACCGGTCCGAGCCCCGGAATGGCCAGCAAGCCGAGTCCTGCAAGCAGGCCCGCCGCGCTGCCGATTCCAGCGCCGATGCCGGCACCCGTGCCGGCGCCTTCGGCGCGATCGTCGACGCCGTCGCGATCGCGGTCGACCTTGGCGGTGGAGGAGCCGTACCAATTATCGGAATTGTTCGCGACGATGCTGATGTCGGAGTGCGGCACGCCCGCGGCCTCCAGACGCCTGACCGCACGTTCCGCATCCGGATAGGTGTCATAGAGTCGAGAAATGGTGGTGGTCATGTTTGATCCTCCTTACTTGGCGGGGTTCACGTTGCCCTGGAAGTCGACGCTCACGTCCGCCTTGGTCCCGGACTTGTCGGCCTTGCCGCGCCAGACGCCATTGTCGTCCTTTTGCAGGCCGGAAACATTGGAATAGCCCGCGCCCTCGATCTTCGACTTCGCCTGTCCCTCGGTGAAGCTGTTGCGGCCTGCAACCGGTGCGTTGGAGTTGTTGTGATCAGAGCTGTTGACGGCGTTGTTGCCCGGGCCGCTTTGTGCCTTTTGCGACTGTGCGCTTACGGGCATTGATCCGAGCAGCAGGACAGCCGCAGCGAGCGAAACTAGACGTGACATAGTTTATCCTCCGGCAGTGATTGTGCCGGTCGACAACAGACGAGATTCGAATTGGTTGCTCTGCCATTTGCGACGGAAGCGCGGGTCTTCAAACTGGTCGATATTGAAGAGGCCCAGGAACGATTGCCACTCGTTCCCGTTTATACGGTCGCGCTCTCTCGGACGCGTCGCCTGCTTTCACGCCGCCCAATAGGGCTCCCGCAGTTTGCGCTTGAAAATCTTTCCCGTTGCCTCGCGCGGCAGAGCGTCGCGGAATTCGACGTCCTTTGGCACCTTGAAATTGGCAAGCCGCTCGCGCAGGAACGATCGGACAGCGTCGGCCGAGAGCTCGGCATCGGATTCAGGCTCGACAAAGGCGCACAGCCGTTCGCCGAATTCCGCGTCCGGGATGCCGAACACGGCACAGTCGCGCACGCCGGGCATTCCGATCAGCACGTTCTCGATCTCCGCGGGATAGATGTTGACGCCGCCGGAGATCACCATGTCGCGCTTGCGGTCGCACAGGAACAGATAGCCGTCCGCGTCGAGGTAACCGACGTCGCCGACGCTGACGAGGCCGTCACGGCCGGCCTCGGCCCTTGCCTGCGACCTGCCGTGATAGTCGAAATCGGGCACTGCCGTCTGGCGCATGTAGATTTCGCCGACTTCGTTGGCACCGCACTGGCTGCCGTCATCGCGGAAGATCCTGACGATGCCGCCTTCGATGGCGCGGCCGACCGTGCCGGGCTTCTTCAGGGCTTCCTCGGCCGAGTGCCACACCGGGATCCCGGTCTCCGTCGAGCCGAAATATTCATTGATGACCGGTCCCCACCATTCGATCATAGCGCGCTTGACGTCTGGCGGGCAGGGCGCGGCGCCGTGCACGACGAAACGCAGGGACGACAGGTCGTAACGTTGCCTGACCGCTTCGGGCAACCGCAGCAGCCGGACGAACATGGTCGGTACCATGTGAATGTGCGTGACGCGGTGGCGCTCGATCAGCGCCAGCAGCTCCTCGGCATCGAACCGCGCCTGGAGGATGATGGTGCAACCGCTGCGGAACGCCAGCATGCCGTAGGAATGCGGCGCCGAGTGATACATCGGCCCGTTGATCAGCACGATTTGGTCTTCCCGCGGCTTGATGCCGTAGGCGATCCCGCCCACACGTTCCGAGGCGGCCGCCTGTTCGGGCTGCATCGGCATGCGCCGCACGCCCTTCGGCATGCCCGTTGTCCCCGATGTGTAGATCATTGCTGCCGCGCGCCGCGGCGGCTCCTGCGCTTGCGGATGGTCGTCGCGCCAGCGGTCCCAATCGGTCAGTCCCACCGGGATCTCGGTCAGCTCCCGAGGGATCGAGAAGGTCGCTGCGAGTTCGGGCGGGGTCGCGACGACCAGGAGGAGGACATCGGCAGGTATGCCTTCACGGATCTGCGGCAGCAAATCGGCATGGCAGACCAGGATCTTCGCCCCGCTGTCGGCCAGAATGTAACGGACCTCCTCGGCTTTCAGATGCCAGTTGATCGGCACCACCGGACTGCCCAGCGCGGCGGAGGCCGCAACCACCTCGAAGAGGGCGAAATCGTTGCGTAGCATCATCGCGACCGGCGCGGCCTCGGCAAGCCCCAGGGCGCGGAAGCCGCTCATCGCCCGCTTGATCCGGGCCCGAATGTCGTCGTAGCTGATCTGGCGTTCGCCGCTGATGATCATGGCGTCTCCTCATTCCGCTCGTCTAGCGATCATCCAGCACGTCGCCGAAGCTGACCCAGCTCTTGCCATTGAAGCGCCGGAGCTGAAGCTGCTGGAACGGCAGATAGTCGTCGGGGCCGGTCGCAACAGCCATTCCCGGCAGCAGCAGCGGCAACGTCACGTCCTTCAACGAGGCCGCCTGGCGCATGATGTTGTCGCGGCTGATATCATCCTTGCACGCCTTCAGCACCGTCATCAGCAGCGTGGCATAGTGATAGCCCGCGGCGTAGTTGGAGTTGGAGAGGTCCGCGGTCGGCATGTAGCGCTTCATGAAGGCGAAGTATTCCTTCACGCCGGGATCGTCGGCCCATTGCGGATCCATCGTGTCCTTCTGGTTGCTCGACGAGATCAGACCAACGGCGTTGTCGAGGCCCGCCGGCTCCAGAAACGAGATCGACGACGCCGAGGTCGGCACGAAGAACAGCTCCGGCTTCCAGCCGATCTCGGCCACGCCCTTGACCATCTGCGAGGTGAACTTGCCGAGCACGACGCCGAACAGCACGTTGGCGCCTGACGCCTTCAGCGTCGAGAGCTGCGAACTGATCGTCGGCGCGCTGGTCTCGTAGCTCGCCTCCGCGATGATCATGCTTGCGGCCTTGGGCCCGAGCGCTCGCTTGAACCCCGCCACATAATCGCGGCCGAAATCATCGTTCTGCGACAGGATCGCGATCTTGGCGTCGGGCTTGGCCTGCAAAATATATTTGGCGTAGACCACGCCCTCGGATTCGTAGGCCGCCATGCCCGGCATCGTCCACGGGTTCTTCTGTGGATCGGCCCATTTGGTGGCGCCGGAGAGCACGAATAGCTGCGGCACCTTCTTGGCGTTGAGATAGCGCTGCACGGCGCTATTGGTGGCGGTGCCGAGCGAGCCGAACATCATCAGCACCTCCTCTTGCTCCACCAGCTTGCGGGTCTGCTCGACGGTCTTCGGCGGCGAATATGCGTCGTCCAGCGTGATGAACTTGACCTTGCGGCCGTTGATGCCACCTTCGGCATTGACCTTCTCGAAGAACGCTTCCTGCGTCCGTCCGATCGCGCCGAAGCCAGAGGCCGGACCGCTGTAGGGCAGGGTCTGCCCGATGCGGATCTCGTCGCTGCCTTCGGCGTGGGCGCTGCCGCCAGCGAGCGTCAGCAGCGACATGCCGATCAGTGCGGCTGCCAGCTTCATGGTGTCCTCCCGTTTTATTGTCGGTCCGAGACGTCAGGCGCTGACGCGCATCAGAAAATCCTGTCGGGCCTGGTCGAATTCCTGTTTCATCCGGTCGACGAGCTCGGCGACCGGCGGCGCGTCGGCGATCTGGCCGATACCCTGGCCGGAGCCCCAGATGTCGCGCCACGCCTTGGACTTCATGTTGCCGCCGGAGCCGAAGTTCATCTTCGTCTTGTCGGCGGCCGGCAGATTGTCCGGATCGAGCCCGGCCGCAGCGATCGAAGGGCCGAGATAGTTGCCGTGCACGCCGGTGAAGAGGTTGGTGTAGACGATGTCGTGCGCAGCGTGCTGGGTCAGGGCGGATTTAGGCTTCGTCAGCGTTGGCTTCCTTCGTCGCGATGAAGCGCGTGCCCATATAGGCGAGGTCGGCGCCCAGTGTCAGCGCGGAAGCGATTGCGAATCCGTCGCTGATTGCGCCCGACAGCAGGATCGCGCCGTCGAACCATTGCTTGACCTCACGTACCAGCGCGAAAGGCGAGAGCGTTCCTGCATGTCCTCCAGCGCCTGCGCAGACCAGAATCAGGCCGTCGACGCCTTGCTCGGCGGCCTTGCGCGCGTGCTTGACGTTGATGACGTCGTGGAACACGAGGCCGCCGTAGGAATGCGCGGCCTCGACGAGTTCGGCGGGCGGCCGTAGCGAGGTGATGATGATGGGCGCCCTGTGCTTCACACAGGTCTCCATGTCCTTCATCAGCCGGTCGTTCGAGGCGTGGCAGATCTGGTTGACGGCGTAGGGCGCGACCTTCTTGCCGGGATTGCGCGACTTGTATTCGCCGAGTTCGTCCTCGATGCGGTTCAGCCACTCGTCGAGCTTTTCCACCGGACGGGCATTGAGCGCCGGAAACGAGCCGACGACACCGGCCTTGCACTGGGCGATCACCAGCTCGGGACCGGAGACGAGGAAGAGCGGCGAGCCGACCACGGGCAGCTCGAGCGACTCCTTCAAGAGAGCGGGCAGCGCCATGATGTCCTCCCGGAAACGCAGCCCGCCGGCAGGCGGATGACGAGGCGTTTCCCTGTTGGTCGTCGCGGGCGAGTTGCCGCCCATGTTTCATTTGACACCATTATAGGGGTTGGAGTGCGGCCTCCGATCGTTCAATGTTGAACGGACGACTATTCAGATTTGAACAGAGGCCGCTTATGGACTGGGACCTTTGCAAGACCTTCGTCGCCGTCGCCGAAACCGGCAGCTTCACCGGCGCGGCACGCCGGCTGCACAGCAGCCATCCCACCGTCAGTCGCAAGATCGCGGCGCTGGAAGCCCAGCTCGGCACCAGGCTGGTGGCACGCGCCGCCGACGGCCTGGCGCTGACCGCGGATGGACGGACATTGCGCGAGCACGCCGAGGCGATGGCGGCGGCCGCGCTGCGGGCGGAGACGGCAGTCTCGGCCGGAGGGCATAAGGCGCGCGGGACCGTCAAGCTGTCGATCGGGGCGACGCTGGCGTCGCATTGGCTGATGCCGTGCCTGCCTGCTTTCCTGCGCGCGCATGATCACGTCCAGCTCGAGATCATCACCCATCCGTTTCCGGCGAGCGTGCGCCGGCGCGAGGCGGACGTGGTGCTGCGGCCCTTCGACAGCGGCGAGGAAAATCTGGTCGGCCGCAAGATCGGCCGTCTCGGCACCGGGTTCTACGCCTCGCGGGACTACGCCGGCGGGCGGTCCTTGCCGGAACGGCGCGGCGAGTGGAAGGGGCACAGCGTCATCGGTTTCGCCGACCAGACCTCCAACATCCAGCTTGCGCGCTGGAGCGACGTCGTCACGCGTCAGGCCAGGGTGGTGATGCGCTGCTCGTCGCAGGGCGACATGCTGGCGGCGGTCCGGGCCGGACTCGGAATCTCCGCCCTGTCGTGCTTTGTCGCCGAAAGTTATCCCGATCTCGTGCGCGTCGCGCCGCAGAAGCTCGCCAGCGTGGCGGACCTGTGGCTGCTGGCCCATCCCGACCTCGTCGAGCTGCCGGCGGTGCGGGCCGTGGTCGACTTCGTCGCCGATTGCGCCCGGACCGATCGCGTTAGGCTGCGGGGCTAAGCTGATCCGGCGAGCACGCCTTCGCGTTTTTTCACCGCGCGATAATAGCTCCACCACAGATGCGCCGCCGCACCACGCAGGGGACGCCAGGGTTCGGCGAGCGGCGCCATCTGCTTCTCCGTCGGCCGCGCCTGCAAGCCAAGCCCGATGCGGATGCCTTCCTGCACGGCGAGATCGCCGGCCGGCCAGGCGTCGCCATGGCCGAGGCAGAACAGCAGATAGACATCCGCCGTCCACGGTCCGATGCCGGGCAGTGCGATCAACGTGTGATGCGCGGCATCGGCGTCTTCTTCGGCGAGCACGTCGAGGTTCAGCCGCTGTGCGGTGATCTCGCGCGCGAGATGTTTCAGCGTCTTGATCTTGGCGGCGGACAGGCCGAGCCGCCCCAATCGGTCGGTGCGGGCGCGGCGGACCGCCTCGTGGTCAAACGGATCGAACGCGGCCGACAGCCGCCCCCAGATCGCCGCAGCGCTCGCAGTCGAGAGCTGTTGCCCGCACACGATGTGGGCAAGCCCCGCAAAGCCCGGCTCGCGCCGCCGCAACGCCGGCATGCCGGCGATTGCGAGCACGGGCTTGAGGCGCGGATCGCGCTTGACCAGCGCGTGGACGGCTTCTTCGAGGTCGGACTGGGTCTCGAGGTGGATGGTCATCGCTTGCTCAACTTGTCATGCGCGGGCTTGACCGCGTACCGAATATCTTACTCCGTCATTCCCGGGGCGATGCGAAGCATCGAACCCGGAATCTCGAGATTCCGGGTTCGGTCCTGCGGACCGCCCCGGAATGACAACCGTAACGGTGAAGCCCGGCCATGATGAGTTCCGAAGCATGTCGCCACCCGTTTTCCGATTTGCTCCCAGTCCGAACGGCTACCTGCATCTCGGCCACGCTTATTCCGCTCTGTTGAATTCCGACCGCGCGCGCGAGACCGGTGGGCGGCTATTGCTGCGGATCGAGGACATCGACGCGACGCGTTGCCGGCCGGAATATGAGACCGCGATCTACGAAGACCTCGCTTGGCTCGGCATTGCCTGGGAGACGCCGGTGCGGCGGCAGTCGGAGCATTTCGACGCGTATCGCGCGGCACTGGACAGGCTCTCGGCGCTCGGCCTGGTCTATCCCGCCTTCGAAAGCCGCGCCGAGATCGCAAGGCAGGTTGCGGCGCGTGAAGCGGATGGGCCGTGGCCGCGCGATCCCGATGGCGCGCCGCTCTATCCCGGCGCCGCCAGATCGCTGTTCGCCAACGAGCGTGACCGCCTCATCGACACCGGCGCGCCTTATGCGCTTCGGCTCGACATGGCGGCCGCCTGCCGCCGCGCCGCCGGCCTGAGCTGGAACGAACTGGGCGTGGGGCCCGATGGTGAGCGTGGCGTCGTCCCGGCGCGGCCAGAAGCCTGGGGGGACGTCATTCTGGCCCGCAAGGAGACGCCGACCAGCTACCATCTGTCCGTCGTTGTCGACGATGCGCTCCAGGACGTCAGCGAGATCGTGCGGGGCCAGGACCTGTTCCACGCCACTTCGGTCCACCGTCTGCTTCAGGTTCTGCTCCGCCTGCCCGAACCCGTCTACCGTCACCATGGGCTACTTCGTGACGAGGCCGGCCGGAAGCTGTCGAAATCAACCAGCTCGACCGGCCTACGTGAATTGCGCGCTGCCGGCGCCATGCCGGCCGGTATCCGCCAGCTGGTGGGATTAGGTTAAGTTTCTCTGGGGGTTAGCCAAACGCCGCCGTGACTCCGGGTGTTCCGCCGTGCCATGCTCACCTCACGGCCCGGGTTCGAAGGGGGATACTTCGAAGGGGAGTTATGGCGGCGAAAACGCGCGGAGCGCGCACTACGGGGACGTCCAAGCGAGTGGCTCGGAAGCGCTCCGGGCCGACCGCCCGGTTGCGCAAGCGCAGCATCAAGCGGGCCGAGCCGGACGTCGTCCAGGCCGCGCTTGCCGCCTTCGCCCATGAGGTCCGCACCCCCCTGACCGGCATTCTCGCGATCAGCGACTTGCTCGCGACTTCGGATCTCGGCGAACGGGAAAGACGCTGGGCCGACACGATCAAGGCCGGTGCCGAGCATCTGGCGAACCTTGCCACCCTGTTCGTCGATGCCGCCAGAACCGGCAAGGGGACCGGCAAAAGCGTCGGAGGTGGAAGCTCGCTGCGGCAGGATTTGTTCGACCTGCGGACCCTCGCCCGCAACGCCGGCGATTCGCTGGCCGGTCGCGCCGCGGCCAAGGGTCTCCAGGCCGAGGTCGATATCTCGGAGAAGCTGCCGGGGCTGGTGGTCGGGGATCCCGTCCGCCTGCGCGCCGCGCTCGAGAACCTGATCGACAATGCCGTGAAATTCACCGAGCACGGCGGCGTGGCGCTCACGGTCGCGCCTTGGCGTTCCGTCAAGAGCAAGACCAAGAGCAAAGGCAAAGCAAAGGGCAAAGGCAGCGTCGGTGTCGCCTTCGCCGTGTCCGACAGCGGCATCGGCCTCACCATGGCCGAGATCAAGCGCTTGTTCCGGCCGTTTACCCAAGCCAATGTCACCATTGCCTCGCGCTTTGGCGGCGCCGGCCTGGGTCTGTCGTCGGTGAAGCAACTGGCGCGCGCGATGGGCGGCGACATCACGGTCGCCCCTCGGCCCGGCGGCGGCGCCACCTTCACGTTGACGGTGTCGGTGTGTGCCACGGGATCGGGCAAGTCCCGCAAGTCGAAGGGCGAAGCCGAGATGGATGCGGTCCCGGCGCTGCGCTTGCTCAGCGTCGAGGACAATCCGTTCGGGCGCGTTGTGCTCAACACCATCCTGACCGAGCTCGGTCATCATGCCGAGTTCATTGGGCGCGGCGAGGACGCGGTGAACCGGCTCGCGCAGGGCGCCTTCGACGCGGTGCTGATGGATATGGTGCTGCCGGGCATTAATGGCGTCGAGGCGATCAGGCGGATCCGCACCATGGCGACGCCGCTGGCTCAGATCCCCATCATCGGGGTGTCAGGTCGCGGCGAAGACGAAGTCGCCTCACGCGAGGCCGGCGCCGACGCATTTCTGGTCAAGCCTGTGTCTCCGCGGGCGCTAGCGACTGCGCTGCTTGCAGCGACACGCCGTGAGGAAGCCGCGACTTGATGATCGCGGCGTTGAGCTCGCCGCCGAAAACGAAGATCGCGGCGATGAAGTACAGGAACACCAGCGCGATAATCACCGAGGCGAGCCCCGCATACATCGTCACGTAATTGTTGGCGAAGCGCGCGAGGTACTGGCCGAACACGATGCCCGAGATCAGCGACGCCACGATGGTGAAGACGATGCCGGGCAGGATCTGGAGGAACCGGCGCCGTCCCGCCGGCAGCCAGGTATGCAGGATGATCAGCGCCACCACCAACGCGGCGACGGTGATGCCGTAGCGCAGCCAGGTGAGGATCCTCTCGTTGGATTCAACGAACAGCGGAATGTGCGCACGCGCGGCCTCGATGAGCAGCGGCCCGAGCACGATCAGGAATGCCATGGCGAGCGCGGTGAAGGCCGCAATCAGCGTGTAGGCGATCGATTCCAGCCGTAGCCAGTACCAGGGCCGCATCTCCACCACCGCATAGGCGCGGTTGAGCGCGACCCGTAGCGCCTCGACGCCGTTGGAGGCGAAGTAGACCGACAGCACCGCACCGATGGTGAATAGGCCGGTGCGGGTCGTGGTCAGCACGTCGTGGACTTCCCCCGAGATCGAATCCGCGACCTGCTTGGGCCAGACCTGGAGCATCAGGCTGGCAGCCTGATCGGCGAGTTCCTTGGAGCCGAAGAAGCCGGCGAGCGAGGTCAGCACGATCAGGAACGGGAACAGCGCCATCAGTGTCGACAGCGCGATATGGCTCGCGATCGCCCAGCCGTCATCGGCGAGGAACGTGTAGAACGCGTCCATCACGACGACGTAGATGGTGCGGACGGCTTTCACGGCTGGCTCTGTCCTGCTCCCTCTCCCCGCCTGCCGGGAGAGGGTTGGGGTGAGGGGGGCTCTCCGCGGGGACGGTGACCGTTGAGCTCGTGGAGATTCTCCCTCACCCGTAAGCCGCGCTGCGCGCGCATTGCGGCCTCTCCCCACAAGCGGGGAGAGGCGAAGAAGACAGACGACGCGCGCAAATCGGAAATCATCCAGCTAGCTTCTGATATTATTGGCTTAAAAGCCAGATCGGGAACGCCATGGCGGACCGGCGCGGAGGGTGTTATTTACCCTTCAATGGCATCTCTCCTGAGTACTTTCATCCTGCCGATCGCAGTCGGCGCCGTGGCGTTGGTGCTGCTGCTCGGTCTCATCAACATGATGCGCGGCGGCTCGCCCAACACCTCGCAGAAGCTGATGCGCTGGCGCGTGCTGCTTCAGTTCGTGGCGATCGTCATCGCGATGGTCGCCGTGTGGGCGATGGGGCGTTAACATGGTCGTGCTCAACCGCATCTATACGAAAACCGGTGACGACGGCACGACAGCGCTCGGCTCGGGTGAGCGCCGGCCGAAATATGATCTGCGCATCGAGGCCTATGGCACGGTCGATGAGACCAATGCCGCGATCGGCGTCGTCCGTCTGTACACAAAGGATGCGCCCGAACTCGACGCAATGCTCGGGCGGATTCAGAACGACCTGTTCGACCTCGGCGCGGACCTCGCGGTGCCCGAACGTGAGGGCAAGGCGGAGCGGTTGCGGGTCGTGGCGAGCCAGGTCGAGCGGCTCGAGCGCGACATCGACGCGCTCAACGACAAGCTGGCTCCCCTGACCTCCTTCGTGCTGCCGGGCGGCACGCCAGCCGCCGCCTACCTCCATGTCGCCCGTACGATTTGCCGCAGGGCGGAACGTGTGATGGTGGAACTGGCGGCCCGGCCGGACGAGCCCGTTGGTGCCGCTGGCATCCAATATATGAACCGCCTGTCGGACTTCCTGTTCGTGGCGAGCCGCGCCGCCAACGATGACGGCGCCGGTGACGTGCTCTGGGTTCCGGGCCAGAACCGCTGACCCATTGGGCCGCGCATTTCTGGGCGCCAAAATTAGACCCCTTCGCGCGTTGACCGGGCCGGATCAGGCCTTTAGGTTCCGCGCCAGTTGATAACCCCCTCCCAGATTGAGTGAAAGAGGATCGATGAAGGTCTTGGTGCCGGTAAAGCGGGTGGTCGATTACAACGTCAAGGTCCGCGTCAAGAGCGATGGATCGGGTGTTGAACTCGCCAACGTCAAAATGTCGATGAACCCGTTCGACGAAATTGCGGTCGAAGAAGCGCTGCGCCTGAAGGAAGCCGGCAAGGCGACCGAAGTCGTGGTGATCTCCATCGGACCGGCGCAGGCGTCGGAGACGATCCGCACCGGTCTCGCCATGGGCGCCGATCGCGGCATCCTGGTGAAGGCCGAGGGCGCGGTCGAGCCGCTCGCTGTCGCCAAGATCCTGAAGAAGATTGCGGACGAAGAGCAGCCGGGCCTGATCATTCTCGGCAAGCAGGCGATCGACGACGACAGCAATCAGACCGGCCAGATGCTGGCCGCGCTGCTCGGCTGGTCGCAGGCGACCTTCGCCTCGAAGCTCGAGGTTGAAGGCAGCGACTTCAAGGTCACCCGCGAAGTCGACGGCGGCTTGCAGACCGTGAAGCTGAAGGGACCGGCCATCGTGACCACCGATCTCCGTCTCAACGAGCCGCGCTACGCCTCGTTGCCGAACATCATGAAGGCCAAAAAGAAGCCGATTGCGGACAAGACCGCCGCCGATTACGGCGTCGATCTCACCGCGCGCCTCGAGGTTCTCAACACGACCGAGCCGGCGGGCCGCAAGGCGGGCGTCAAGGTCAAGGACGTCGCCGAGCTGGTGTCGAAACTCAAGAACGAAGCCGGGGTGCTCTGATGACGACGCTTCTGATTGCCGAACACGACAATGCGTCGCTCAAGGATGCGACCAACAAGGCCCTGACCGCAGCGGCCGCGCTCGGCGCGGATGTCGAGGTTCTGGTGGCCGGCGAGAATGCGAAGGCCGCGGCGGACGCGGCCGCAAAGCTTGCCGGTGTGAAGAAGGTGCTGCTCGCCGACGGCGCGCTTTACGCGCACGATCTGGCCGAGCCACTGGCCGCGCTGATCGTCTCGCTGGCTCCCGGCTACGACGCCATCGTCGCGCCCGCGACCTCGCGCTTCAAGAACGTGATGCCGCGCGTCGCGGCCCTGCTTGACGTCATGCAGGTCTCGGAAATCACCAAGGTGGTCGCCCCCGACACCTATGAGCGTCCGATCTACGCCGGCAACGCCATCCAGACGGTGAAGTCCAAGGACGCCAAGAAGGTCATCACGGTGCGCACCTCCACCTTCGCTGCAGCGGGCGAAGGCGGCAGCGCGTCGGTCGAGAGCGTCGCGGCGGCGGCCGATCCGGGCCTGTCGTCCTTTGTCGGCGAGGAAGTCGCAAAGAGCGACCGTCCCGAGCTGACCTCGGCCAAGATCATCGTCTCCGGTGGCCGCGCCATGCAGAGCCGCGAGAACTTCGCAAAGTACATCGAGCCGCTCGCCGACAAGCTCGGCGCCGGTGTCGGCGCTTCGCGTGCCGCGGTGGATGCGGGCTATGCGCCGAACGACTGGCAGGTCGGCCAGACCGGCAAGGTCGTGGCCCCCGAGCTCTATGTCGCGGTCGGCATTTCCGGCGCGATCCAGCATCTGGCCGGCATGAAGGACTCCAAGGTGATCGTCGCGATCAACAAGGACGAGGACGCGCCGATCTTCCAGGTTGCCGATTACGGCCTGGTCGCCGACCTCTACCAGGCGGTTCCGGAGCTGACCGCCGAACTCGGCAAGCTCGGCAAGTAAAACGCGCTAAAACACCGGCCGGAGCTATAAACTCCGGCCGGTGTTGCTTTTTGAGGCGTTTTCTTTGGCGTGGGACACGCCTTCGAAGCGATCCAATCTAGGTTTCGAGGCCGGGTTCTGATTAAATCGGATCTCCCGGCTCGGGGGATAGGCAGGCGCGGTTGATAGCGCGCCGTTCCGGTGGATGACATTATGGCGGCAGTAATCAAGAAGGTCGGCGTGATCGGCGCGGGGCAGATGGGCAATGGCATCGCGCATGTCGCTGCGCTGGCCGGCTTCGACGTGGTGCTCAACGACATTTCGACCGACCGCCTCAAGTCAGGCATGGCCACGATCAACGGTAACCTGACGCGCCAGGTCTCCAAGAAAGCCGTTAGCGAGGACGACAAAGCCAAGGCGATGGCGCGTATCGTGGCCGGCGAAAAGCTGGACGATCTCGCAGACTGCGATCTCGTGATCGAGACCGCGGTCGAGAAGGAAGAGGTCAAGCGCAAGATTTTCCACGATCTCTGCGCCGTGTTGAAGCCGGAGGCGATCGTTGCCTCCGATACCTCCTCGATCTCGATCACCCGGCTCGCCGCCGCCACCGACCGGCCCGAACGCTTCATCGGCATTCACTTCATGAATCCGGTGCCGTTGATGGAACTGGTGGAGCTGATCCGCGGTATCGCCACGGACGACCAGACCTTCGAGGCGTCAAAGGAATTCGTCGGCAAGCTCGGCAAACAGGTCGCGGTCTCCGAGGATTTCCCGGCCTTCATCGTCAACCGCATCCTGCTGCCGATGATCAACGAGGCGATTTACACGCTGTACGAAGGCGTGGGCAACGTGGAGGCGATCGACGCGGCGATGAAGCTCGGGGCGCACCATCCGATGGGCCCGCTGGAGCTCGCCGATTTCATCGGTCTCGATACCTGCCTGTCGATCATGCAGGTGCTGCATGAGGGCCTCGCCGACTCCAAGTACCGCCCGTGCCCGTTGCTGGTGAAATACGTCGAGGCGGGCTGGCTCGGTCGCAAGACCCAACGCGGTTTCTATGACTATCGCGGCGCCAAGCCGGTTCCGACGAGATAAGCGGTCTCGTGCCCCGGCTCTGCGGTGCGTCACTTCGTGCCGCCCGCGTCCGGAACACGGACAAAGCCCCCTACAGCGCTTCGTGACAATTCATGTCCCGTTAACCGCTCGCCTCTAGGTTACGCGCGGTACGAGGGTTTGCGTAATGGACATGATGGCGATGGTCAGCAGCATGCTGGCCTCTCAGCAAGGCGCGCTGCAGTCGAATATCTCGGCGACGCTGATGAAGCAGAACGCGGATGCGGAGAAATCCACCGTCCTGACGCTGCTCGGCGCCGGACAGCCCTCGCTCGCCAATGTCGGCGCCGGCGTCGGCGGCAACATCAACGTCACCGCCTAAACATCATCGCTTAGAACGACGCGGCGGCTTTGCCCGTCGCAGCCCGGATCAGCTTGAGCGCATCCTCGCTCGCCCATTCCGCCGGCCCCGCGATCGTCGCGATCTCGCAGCCTTGAGGATCGACCAGCACCGAGGTGGGCATGCCCAAGGCCCGGCCTATCGCCTTAAGATCCTGAAAAACCTTGGCTTTCTGATCGTTGAAATAGCCGAGCCTGATAAGATTGGCCTCTTTCAGAAACGTCTTAGGCTTCTCGGGGTCGCGGGTATCGATATTGATCGCCACCACCTCGAAATTCGGGCCTGACAGCTTGCCCTGGAGCTCGTCCAGCGCCGGCATCTCTTTTCGACATGGCACGCACCAGGTGGCCCAGAGGTTCACCAGCAGCGTCTTGCCGCGGAAATCTGACAGCTTCTTCGGCTTGCCGTCGGCGTCCTCGAAGGCCAGGTCCGGCAGCTTCAGCGGTGCGGTCGCCATGGTCAGCGCCGCTACCTCGCCATGGGCGAGCGGGGCGATCTTCTGTGCGGTGTTCACCGCCGTCCGGCAGGCGGGATCGCCGGATGGGGCCCGGCCCAGGCCCAGCCCGTACAGCGCGGCAAAGCCAGCCAGGCCTCCGACCACCACGGTGGCGATGACGGCGGGGATACGGCGCGTGGCCGACCGTGCTGTCCGTTGGTCGAGCCTGTCGTTGGGGTCGAGCATATCGTTTGTCATCCGGTCGCAGATATGGCTATCAGAGGCCTCTTAATACGGCTGGCAGCCGTCAGCAAACGTGCGGCGGCGACAGGCAAGGCGTGAGCAGGGGATCATGAGCAACAAGATGTGGGGCGGCCGGTTCTCGGAACGCCCCGACGAGATCATGGAAGAGATCAACGTCTCCATCGACGTCGATCGTCACCTCTTTGCCCAGGACATTGCCGCGTCCAAGGCCCACGCCGCGATGCTGGCCGCGCAGGGCATCATCACAGCCTCTGATGCGAAAAATATCGGCAAGGGTCTAGACACGATTTTGTCAGAGATCGGCAAGGGCGGCTTCGAATTCAAGCGCGCGCTCGAGGACATTCACATGAATGTCGAGAGCCGGCTGTCCGAGCTGATCGGCCCCGCCGCCGGCCGCCTCCACACCGCGCGCTCGCGCAACGACCAGGTCGCGACCGATTTCCGTCTCTATGTCCGCGATGTCCTCGATGAGACCGACGCCTCACTCGCCGCGTTCCAGCAGGCGCTGGTCGAGCGCGCGCTGGAGCATGCCGGAACGGTCATGCCCGGCTTCACGCACCTGCAGACCGCGCAGCCGGTGACCTTCGGCCACCATCTGCTCGCCTATGTCGAGATGGCCGCGCGCGATCGCGGCCGTTTCCAGGACGCGCGCAAGCGGCTGAACGAATCCCCGCTCGGAGCTGCGGCGCTCGCCGGTACCTCGTTCCCGATCGATCGTCACGCCACGGCGAAGGCGCTCGGTTTTGATCGTCCGATGGCCAACTCGCTCGATGCGGTTTCCGATCGCGACTTCGTGCTGGAGACGCTGTCGGCGGCCTCGATCTGCGCCGTGCACATGTCGCGCTTCGCCGAGGAGATCGTGATCTGGACCTCGCCGCTGGTCGGCATGATCCGCCTCAGCGACAAGTTCACCACGGGATCCTCGATCATGCCGCAGAAGCGCAATCCTGACGCCGCCGAGCTGGTGCGCGCCAAGACCGGCCGCGTGATCGGCGCGCTCAATGGGTTGCTGATCGTGATGAAAGGCCTGCCGCTCGCCTATCAAAAGGACATGCAGGAGGACAAGCAGGGCGCCATGGAAGGCTTCGCCGCGCTGTCGCTCGCCATCCGCGCCATGACCGGCATGGTCCGGGATCTCGTGCCTGATGAAGCGAAGATGAAGCTTGCTGCAGGCGAGGGCTACGCCACCGCGACCGATCTTGCCGACTGGCTGGTGCGGACGCTGAAGATGCCGTTCCGCGAGGCCCACCACGTCACCGGCCGCATCGTCGCGAAAGCCGCCGAGGGCGGCGTGGCGCTGCACGAGCTCCCGCTCAAGGAGATGCAGGCAATCGAAGCGAAGATCACGAAAGACGTGCTCGGCGTGCTCTCGGTCGAATCGTCGGTGAAGAGCCGGACCAGCTTCGGCGGCACCGCACCGAAGAACGTGGCATCGCAGGCCAAGGCCTGGCTGAGGCGGCTGGAAAAAGAGCGAAAATTGGGCTGAGGGGCAAAATTTCGCTTATGTTTCATGATCATCCGGGTCTCGCCAGAGCGCGCCAATCTCTGTATGGTGCGCCGCGCGTAGTGGGGATTTCGTCGTGACGTCAAAGTTTCGCCCGGCCGGCTCGGGGTGGGCCATCATTGTCTTGAGCCTGACGGCGCTCGCGCTTGCCGGCTGTGGCCGCAAGGGCCCGCTGGATCTGCCGCCGACCGCCTCCAGCGCGTCCACGGCGAACATCGCGCCACCGACCGACACCGAGACCGAAGCCGAGAGGACGCCGAGCGTGTTCAATCCCACCTATGGCGCGGACGCCGCACCGGCGGCGACCAAGGGCAAAAAGAGACCGTTCATCCTCGACCCGCTGCTGGACGAAAGACCCAGCCGATAGGCTGGGGCAACTGAGCCAACGCCATGAACCATTTTGACTATCGCAACGGCGTGCTGCACGCCGAGGCGGTGAATCTGTCCGAGCTGGCCGCAACCGTCGGCACGCCGTTCTATTGCTATTCGACCGCGACGCTCGAGCGGCACTATCGGGTTTTCACCGACGCTTTCGCCGGCGAGAAGGTGCTGGTCTGCTACGCCATGAAGGCGAATTCCAACCAGTCGGTACTGCGCACGCTGGCCAGGCTCGGCGCCGGCGCGGACGTGGTCTCCGGCGGCGAATTGAAGCGCGCGCTGGCCGCCGGCATTCCCGCCAATAAGATCCTGTTCTCCGGCGTCGGCAAGACGGAAGCCGAGCTGCGCGCCGCGCTGGCCGCCGACATCCTCTGCCTCAACGTCGAATCCGAGCCCGAGCTCGAGCTGCTGTCGCGCCTTGCGACCGAGACGGGCAAGACCGCGCGGATCTCGATCCGTGTCAATCCTGACGTCGATGCCGGCACGCATGCAAAGATCTCGACCGGCAAGTCCGAGAACAAGTTCGGCATCCCGATTACGCATGCCCGCGAGGTCTATGCCCGCGCCGCGAAGCTGCCGGGCATCGAGGTCACAGGCACCGACGTGCATATCGGCAGCCAGATCACTGACCTCTCCAAGATGGAGATCGCGTTCCGCATCCTCTCCGAATTCGTGCAGACGCTGCGCGCCGACGGCCACAACATCTCGCATGTGGATTTCGGCGGCGGCCTCGGCATTCCCTATTACATGGACCGCGAGGCGCCGCCGGCGCCCGACGCCTATGCCGCCATGGTCAAGCGCGTCAGCCACAATCTCGGCTGCACGCTGATGTTCGAGCCGGGGCGCATGATCGTCGGCAATGCCGGCATTCTGGTCGCCAAGGTGATCTATGTGAAGCACGGTGACGGCAAGAATTTCGTCATCATCGACGCCGCCATGAACGATCTGATCCGTCCGACGCTGTACGAGGCCCATCACGACATTCTGCCGGTGACGCAGCCTGCGAAGGGGGCCGCGACCATCATGGCCGACGTCGTCGGCCCGGTCTGCGAGACCGGCGACTACCTCGCGCTCGACCGCACGCTGCCGACGCCAAAGCCCGGCGACCTGATCGCCATCATGACCGCCGGCGCCTATGGCGCGGTGCAGGCCGGCACCTACAATACGAGGCCGCTGGTGCCCGAGGTGCTGGTGAAGGGCGACCAGTACGCCGTCGTGCGTCCGCGCATCGAGGTCGAGCAATTGATCGCGATGGATACGCCGGCGCCGTGGCTGTGAGGCTGTGATTGTCCACGATGAGCGCAGCTAGCGCTGCGCCCATCGCTGCATTGACCCCTACTTCTTGAACCGGTCCCTGATCGCGGCGAGGCCGGAATCATAGACGCCGCCGAGGGCATCGACCGCTTCCTTCTCCCGCCCCGGGTCGGGCGTGTAGATGCCGGTCCATGTCACCACCGACGCGCCTTCACCCTTTGCTGTGACCTTGATGGTCGACTTGTACTGGCTCACCGGCAATGGACTCGACAGGAACGCGTAGGAATAGCTGAAGTCCTTGTCGTTCCGCGCAGTCTGCGTCTCCACGAACGAAGCCTTGCCGTCCCTGGTGACGAGCGTCCGGGTTGGCGGCGACTTGCCGTCCGCAATGCACTGCCCCACCGGCGGCAGCCAATCCTTGATCGCGCAGAACGGCCCGATGACGGACCACACCTCGGCCGCAGCACTGCTGACCTCGATGCTCCTCGTCAGATTGGCTGCGGATGCCGGCATGACGCCGACGCCCAGGCCGAGGGTGCAAATCGCGGCGCTGCGAACCGAAACGAGCAATCTGGAAGCCGCTGAATCGTATTTCTTCATGGTAATCTCCTGTGTCCGGCGGGCCGTGATTGCGGCGGCCGGCTTGCCAATGCCGGTCGAATAGACGCTCACCACGGTCCGCGGCCAGTTCAGAGAATGAATCGCTGCTGATACAGAAACTGAACTAGGAAGCCGCGCGCCGCGGCCCTAAGCTTGCGCCTTCGCTTGTCACGGAGGCCCGCATGACCATCGGCAGCTACAGGCAGTTCTGTCCGGTCGCGATGGCGGCCGAGATATTATGCACGCGCTGGACCGTCGTACTGCTACGTGAACTCGTCGCCGGCTCGACCCGGTTCAACGAGTTGCGCCGCGGCGTTCCCCGCATGTCGCCTGCGCTGCTTTCCCAGCGCCTGAAGGAACTCGAAGCTGCAGGCATCGTGATCCGCCAGCCGTCGACTTCCGAGCGCGGCGTGATCGAGTATCAGCTGACCGCCGCCGGACGCGAACTCGGCCCCATCGTCGAGGCGTTCGGCATCTGGGGCCAGCGCCGCATCGAGTCGCATCTGTCGCTTCAGCATCTCGATGTCCAGCTGTTGATGTGGGACATGCGGCGGAATCTGAACACGACCCCGATGCCGACCCGCCGCAGCGTGCTGCAGTTCGCCTATCCGGAAATGCCTTCGACGCAGCGATTGTGGTGGCTGATCGTCGATCCCGACGACGGCGTCGACCTCTGCTCGATTGATCCCGGTTTCGACGTCGACCTTTACGTGTCGGTTGATCTGCGCACCATGACGGCGATCTGGATGGGACTCGATACCGTGCGCGCGGCCGTCGCAAGCCGGCGGATGCTGCTCACCGGCGACCGGCAGCTTGCCGCGGCCATGCAAAGCTGGCTGGGCCTCAGCCCGTTCGCCAAGGAACGCAAGCTGGCGAGCTGATCCAGGGCGGCGCAATTCAGTATTTGTATCGCCCCGCTACAGTTCCCGTACTGGCGAGCCCGCGCCGTGTTCTGGCACCCAAATGATGCCCGCCTGTATCAACGCGGAGCTGAACTCGAGCCAGGAGACACGACATGACAGCGTATCTGATCGCGGACATCAAAGTGACTGACGGAAAGTGGGTGCCGGACTACGCAGCGTCCGTCCACGAGTTGGTGCACAAGCATGGCGGCAAGTATCTTTCCCGCAGCGGCAATGTGAAAACCCTTGAAGGTGCCCCTCTCGACACATCGCTGATCGCGATCATGTCGTTTCCAACCGCGAAGGCAGCGGAGTCCTTCGTCGCTGATCCCGCCTACGGCCGCTTCGCGGCAGCGCGCAGGGGCGGCAGCGAGAGCCGCTTCCAGTTGATCGACGATACGGACTTGGCCGGCACGATCCCCTATCTCGCCAAGGCTTGAACTGCGTCTTCGTCAAACACTCGGCCGCAGGCGCAGACGTGCCCGGCCAACACAGGAGATTGGAATGAACGGTTCACTCGCCGGCGCTGGCCTGCTTCGCATGCTTTTCGTAGCTTGCAGCGTGGCCTTCCTGCTCGGACTTTCCGGCGTCGCGTCGGCCCGGGTCACGCGGTGCGACATCACATGGGTCAGCTGCAACAACACCTCTGCGAAATGCTCGAGCGAGAGACGGTGCATGCGCAGGTGCGACGAGAAGTACATCAAATGCAGCGGGGGCTCGGCCTCCCTGCAACTGGAGCAGCCGATCGACCTTCCGGACCTTGGCAGACGCCGCACGTAGCAGATCGATCCAAGGAGGACAGCGCAGCGCCGGTCGTCGGCGCTGCGTTCTCGTGTTGGCGCTAGCTGGGTGGCCTGCCGCCAACCACGACGCCCGCCTTCTTCTCGATCGGCTTGATCGCCGCGGTGAAATCGGACTCGGCGCCTTCCGCGCTGAGGACCGTCTCCCACAACCGCCCGACCGCATCTGCGACCTCCATCGACAGGCCGAGCTGCTTCATCTCCTCCAGCGCCAGCCGCACGTCCTTCACCATCAGTCCCGTGGCGAAGCCGAAGTCGAAGCTGCGCGGCAGCACCGCGCGCGGAAACTTGTCGCGGCTTGCGGTGTTCATGCCGGAGCCGGCATTGATGACGTCGATCATCACGGCAGGATCGAGCCCTGCCTTGACGCCCATCACCACCGCTTCCGAGGTCGCCACGATCGCGGTGGCCGACAAGAAGTTGTTGGCGAGCTTCATGGTCTGCGCCGCGCCGGGCTTCTCGCCGATGAAGAACACCTTTCCGATGATGTCGAGCGCGGGCTTGAGCAGCTCGAACTCGGTCTTCGGCCCCGAGACCATCACCGCGAGCGTGCCCTTCTCGGCGCCGCCGACGCCGCCGGAGACGGGGCAGTCGATCTGCACGATGTCATGCTTGGCGAGCAGGCCGTGAATCTTCACTGCCATCGCCGAGCCGACGGTGGAGAGATCGATGAAGCGTTTGACGCGGCTTCCCTCGATCACGCCGTCCGGTCCCGTCGCAACCGCGAGCGACGCCTGCAGCGAAGGCAGGCTCGCCATGACCGTCTCGACCTGGTCGGCGACCTCCTTCGGCGACATCGCCGCGATGGCGCCGCGCGCCACCAGCTTGTCGACGGCCTCCCGGCGCGTGTCGAACACGACGAGCCGGTTGCCGGCCTCGATCAGCCGCCGCGCCATCGGGAAACCCATGTTTCCGAGGCCGATGAATCCGATGTCCATGGTGTTTCCTTGTGTTGAATGTTCGTTGTTGTTGATCGCGCGCATCCATCCTCGGTGTCGTCCTGGCGAAAGCCAGGACCCATTACCCCAGGGAGAGGTTGTGGCGCGAAGTGGCAACTCCGAGTCCCCGTAACCACACCTGCCGGGGGCTATGGGTCCTGGCTTTCGCCAGGACGACGTGGGAGAGGGACGTCGCGTCCCCGTCCCTCACGC
Organism: Bradyrhizobium sp. MI1.10; assembly: GCF_055811035.1. NCBI lineage: Bacteria > Pseudomonadati > Pseudomonadota > Alphaproteobacteria > Hyphomicrobiales > Nitrobacteraceae > Bradyrhizobium > Bradyrhizobium sp. MI1.10. The sequence continues at coordinate 21,972 of NZ_JBVVPN010000020.1, read as the reverse complement.
CGGCACCGCTCACGCCTTGCCGTCGATCTCCGCGAACACCTCGCGCGCGATTCGAAAACTGTCGACCGCGGCCGGCATGCCACCATAGATTGCGACCTGCATCAGGATCTCGCGGATCTCGTCGCGGCTGACGCCGTTGGTGAGGGCGCCCTTCAGATGCGCGCGGAATTCGTGCTGACGATTGAGGATCGCGATCATCGCGATGTTGAGCATGCTGCGGGTCTTGCGCGGCAGCTCCTCGCGGCCCCACACGGTGCCCCAGCAATATTCGTTGAGCATCTCCTGGAACGGACGGTTGAAATCGTCGACGGTCTTCAGGGCGTTGTTGACATAGGCCTCGCCCAGCACCGCTTTGCGGACTTCCAGGCCCTTGTCATGCATCTTCTTGTCCATGGCGTTTCCTTTGCTTCTCTTGCGTTTTTCTTGGCTGGCGGCGCGGAAATTACGGGGTTGCGGCGGGTCAGTCACGTCCTCGTGTTATGCGGGAAAAGGGGTGTCTCCCGTACAGGAACGGATGCCTCAGTGCTGCCGTTGTGGTACGCTTCTCTACCGGGCAACCTGGAGAGTTGATTGAACGGCGTCACCCCCGACCCGTCAGACCCGATCCGCGATGGCGACGCTCTGTCGCGGCTGAAGCTGGCGCAAGCCCTGCAGCGGGCCACTTATGCCATCGCGTGGGAGCGTGCCTGGCCGAATTTGGCGCGGCTTCTCACTGTCGTCGGCCTGTTCCTTGTGGTGTCCTGGGCCGGCCTCTGGCTGGCGCTGCCCTTCATTGCCCGCGCTATCGGGCTCGTGGTTTTCGCCGGCATCGCGATTGCCGTCCTGTTCCCGTTGAGTCGCTTTCGCTGGCCGAGCCGCGAGGAGGCGCTGGCCCGGCTCGATCGCGGCTCCGGCATCCGTCATCGGCCGGCCACCACGCTGACGGACACGCTGAGTTCGCAGGACCCGGTTGCGCAGGCATTGTGGCGGGCGCAGCGTGAGCGCACGTTGGCTTCGATCAAGCGCATCCGCGCCGGTCTGCCGAGGCCCCGGCTCGCTCTGCATGATCCCTGGGCGCTGCGCGCGCTGGTCATGGTGATGCTGGTTGCGACGTTCTTCGCCGCCGGCGACGAGCGTGCGATGCGGCTCGGAGCCGCCTTCCACTTGAACGGCATGCTGGCCCCGGCGAATGTTCGCGTCGATGCCTGGGTCACGCCGCCGCTCTACACCGGCAAGCCTCCGGTCATCCTGTCGGCCGCGAACAAGGAGGCCGCGGCGCTGCCGGCCAGCGGCCCGCTTGCCGTTCCCGCTGGTTCGACCCTGATCGTTCGCTCCTCCGGCGGCAGCCTGGATGTTGCCGTCTCCGGCGGCCTCAAGGAGGTCGCGCCTACCGAAGCTGCGCCCAAGGGCACCAACGAGAAGCATTTTACCATCAGCGGCGACGGCACCGCGCATGTCCGTGCGCCCTCTGGCCAGCCGCAATGGGCGTTTGCGGCAACGCCGGATCGTGCGCCGACGATCGCGCTGGCCAAGGATCCCGAGCGCCAGGCCCGTGGCGGACTCCAGCTCACCTACAAGGTCGAGGACGATTACGGCGTCACCGGCGCCGACGCACAAATCGGCCTGCGTCCCGCCGACGCCAAAGATGGTGTCAAGGATGGCAGCAAGGAGGCCGACACCAAGGCTGCCGCGCGGCCGCTATTCCAGCCTCCGCAATTCCCGCTCGTGCTGCCGAATGCGCGCACCCGCAACGGCGTCGGCCAGACGGTGAAGGATCTCAGCGAGGATCCCTATGCCGGCGCCGATGTCACGCTGACCCTCACCGCCAAGGACGAGGCCGGCAACGAGGCCCGGAGCGAGCCCTTCAACATGCGCCTGCCCGAGCGACTGTTCACCAACTCGCTCGCGCGCGCGCTGGTCGAACAGCGCCGCATCCTCGCGCTCGACGCCAACAAGAATTCGGATGTCTACGCCGCGCTCGACGCGCTGATGATCGCGCCCGAATTGTTCACGCCGGATGCGGGCTGCTATCTCGGCCTGCGCAGCCTGGCGCTGCAGCTGGAAGCCGCCCGCACCGACGACGCGCTGCGCGATGTGGTGGGAAGCATGTGGGCGTTCGCGGTCACCATCGAGGACGACGGTGTCGCCGGCAGCGTCAACGCCGCGCTGCGCTCGGCCCAGGACGCGCTCAAGCGGGCGCTGGAACGCGGCGCCAGCGAGGACGAGATCAAGGCGCTGACGCAAAAGCTTCGCGAGGCGATGGCCGGCAAGGTGCGCGATCTCGCCCGGCGCGCCGAGCAGAATCCGCTTGGACCGCGGCAGCCTTTCCCGGCAGAGGTTCAGCTCATCCTCGACAAGTCTGTCGAGCTGAAACAAAAGACCCAGAACGCCACGCCCGAGCAGCTCGAAGAGCTGGCGAAGCAGCAGGACGCGTTGCGCGAGCAGCTTCAGGCCTATCGCAAGTCGGCGAACAACCGGGCGAAGCCGGGCAACGACGGTGCCAACCAGTCGACGCGAGACCGTAAATGCGGAAGCTAGCACGCGTGCCAGTCTTGAAGGCGATCTCGATCGCCTGCCTCGCCTTCCTGTTGGGAGGCGTCTCGCCCGTGGCTGCCCAGCAGGATCAGGATGTCGATGCCCTGCTCGATGGCGCTGAAAAGGCGATGCAGGATTCCGGCGACAGCCTCAGGCAGAAGGAATCCGGCAAGAGCCTCAACAATCAATCCGATGCGATTCAGAAGCTCGAGGACTACAAGCGCGCGACGGAAAAGAGCCAATCCTCCAATCGCGATCGTTCCGTCATCACGCAGCGCGACCTCGACGAATTGCTGAAGCAAATCGAGAAGGCGGCGCGCGAAGGCAACAAAGAAGCGGCTCAGCGCATGCTCGAGCAGCTCGCGCAGATCATGGAAAATCTCCAGATGGCGCAGCCCGGGCAATCCGGCGACAGCGACATGGAGCAGGCGCTCAACGAGCTCAGCGACATGATCCGCAAGCAGCAGCAATTGCGCGACAAGACTTTCAAGCAGGGCCAGGATTCCCGGCGTGAGCGCTCGCGCGGCAAGCAGCAGGGCGACCAGTCGATGTCGGACCTCCAGCAGGATCAGCAGTCGCTGCGGGATCGCCTGAAGAAGCTGCAGGACGAACTCGCCAAGCGCGGCCTCACGCAGAAGGGGCAAAAGGGCCAGAAGAGCCAGGGCCAGAAGGGGCAAAAGGGTCAGCAGGGCGAGCAGGGACAGCCGGGCCAGGATGGCGATCAGGACGGCGACCAGGGCGATGACGACGGCAGTCTGGACGCCGCCGACGGGGCCATGGGCGATGCCGGCTCGCAGCTCGGCGAAGGCAATTCGGATGGTGCCGTGGACGCGCAGGGGAAAGCGCTCGAGGCCTTGCGCAAGGGCGCGCAGAAGATGGCCGAGGCGATGCAGCAGGGCGATGGCGACGGGCAGGGCGATGGTCCCGGCAACCGGCCCGGCCGCCAGCAGAGCGGCGGCAATCAGACCGATCCGCTCGGCCGCCCCCTTCACGGCCGCGATCTGAGCGACGACTACACGGTCAAGATCCCCGGCGAGATCGACGCCCAGCGCGTCCGGCGCATCCTCGAGGAGCTCCGCCGCCGCTTGGGGGATAGCTCGCGCCCGCAGATCGAACTCGACTACATCGAGCGGCTGCTGAAGGATTTTTGAGGTTGTCGCAGCTTTCGTAGCCCGGATGAGCGAAGCGATATCCGGGGCCGCCGGTCCCGCACGTCGCTGCGCTCATGCGGGCTACAAGCTACGACCCCGCCTGCTACCCCTTCTTCGCCGCCAGCGCATCCGCCACCGCCGTGCGGATGTCGGCGACCGAGAACGGCTTGGTCACGACGTCATGCACCAGCGCATTGAGATTCGAGGCGCGCTCGCGCTGGTCGGCAAAGCCGGTCATCAGCAGAATGGTCAAATCGGGGAAATCGCGTGCGACGGAAAGCGCCAGCGCGATGCCATCCATCACCGGCATCTGGATGTCGGTGAGCAGCAGGTCGAACTGGCCGCCCGCGCGGGTCAGGATCTCCAGCGCCTCGGCGCCGTCTTGTGCGGTGACGATCTCGTGCCCGTCCATGGCGATGGCGCGTGCCACCAGCTGGCGCATCGAATCCTCGTCGTCGGCGATCAGGATTTTGGACATGAGACGAACCTTGACCTGCGAAATCGATTATACGCTGCCGCCGGCGATGTCGCGCCGGTTGAAGAAGCGAACGTCGATATTGCGGCCCTCCGGGGGCGGCGAGGCCAGGCGCGAGCGGAAGAAGGCGCGCTCGCCGGGCTGTAGCACGGTCTGTTCCAGAACGGTGTTCCAGGCGTAGATTTCCGCGCCTTGCGCGTCGCGCACCGCGAAGCGCAACCGGGGAATGTCGAGCGGCTTCTTGCCCTGGCCCACGATCACGCCCTCGATCACCAGCACCTGCTTACCGTCCACGGTCTCGCTGGAGAGCTTGACGTCCTTGAAGGCCAGTGCGCGCAGGTTAACTTCGAGGCCGACCATCCTGTAGAAGGCGGCCGTCTGCGGCAGCAGTCGCACCATATCGCCGCGCCAGATCACCAGCGCCAGCACTAGCGCGCCCATGGCGGCGCAGGCGGTTGGCAGGCCGAAATGGGATTTTCGCGGGGCCGCGGTGGCGACTTGACGGCGCACTCGGGCGCCGCGGCGACGGCCGAACAGGCCTTGGAACCAGGACTGGTGCTGTTCGCCGACGACTTCCTCCTCGACGGACCGGGCAGCCGCCGACCATTCGTCTTCGGTGTCGCTGGTCTCCTGGTCCGGCCAGTCGCTGGCGATCGAGGGGCTGTCAACGACAGGCGCGTCAGCTGCGCCGTCGTCCTGGGCAAATGAGTTCCACTGCTCGGCGAGATCGGACTGGTCGTCGGCCCGGCTGGCTGCGGCCATGGCCGGGACAGATGCCTCCTCGATGGCATCCTCGGCATGGGCGACCCAGGTTTCCTTGCAACGGGAACAGCGCACGGTCCGGCCGTTCGCCCCAAGGCTCGCGGGCTTGATGGCGTAGGATGTCGTACAATGAGGGCAGACGATATGCATGGACGAGCCTTGATGCATGGACAAGTCTTGACGGTGACACGGTCGCGGAGAACCGAGAGGGAAAGATGCTACCAATTATGCTACAGGACGACCGTTAACGAACCGGAAACCATAACGGCCGCAAAACCCGTTGATCGCGCGGAGCGGAGCACAGCCGTGCGGCCCGCGGCCTCTCTCGAACGGAGCTGAGCTTGGTTCGGTTCGAAAATGTCGGATTGCGTTACGGCCTGGGGTCCGAGGTCCTGCGCGACCTCAACTTCCAGATCCCGGCGCATTCTTTCCAGTTTCTCACTGGCCCGTCCGGCGCCGGCAAGACCTCATTGCTGCGCCTGTTGTTCCTCTCGCATCGACCGACGCGGGGCCTCGTCAATCTGTTCGGTCACGACATCTCGCAGCTCGGCAAGGACGAAATCGCAAACTTGCGCAAGCGCATCGGTATCGTGCTCCAGGATTTCCGCCTGCTCGACCACATGACGACCTATGAGAACGTCGCGCTGCCGTTCCGCGTCATGGGCCGCAGCGAATCGAGCTACCGCAAGGAGGTCATCGACCTCCTGAAATGGGTCGGGCTCGGCGAACGCATGGACGCGCTGCCGCCGATCCTGTCCGGCGGCGAGAAGCAGCGCGCGGCGATCGCGCGCGCGGTGATCTCGCGACCGCAGCTGCTGCTGGCCGACGAGCCGACCGGCAGCGTCGATCCGACGCTCGGCCGCCGCCTGCTGCGGCTGTTCATCGAGCTCAACAAGTCAGGTACCGCCGTCATCATCGCCACCCACGATATCGCCCTGATGGACCAGTACGAGGCGCGACGCTTCGTGCTGCACCAGGGACGGCTGCACGTCTATGAGTAGGCCCGACGAGCGCGGCGTGCTGGTCGATCTCGGACAGGAGGGTCCGCCGCTTCCGGCCAGGGCGCGCAACATGTCGCCGATCGTGCCGCGCGCCTCGATCCACGGCCGCGCGCTGGTCGCAGTCGTCGCCATCATGACCTTCCTGGCCTCGATGACGACCGGCACGGTGCTGCTGGTGAGCGCCTCCGCCGCCGAATGGCAGTCGGATGTCGCGAGCGAGATCACCATTCAGGTCCGCCCGCAGACGGGCCGCGATCTCGAACGCGACACCGCGGCGGTGGCCGAGGCGATGCGCGCGCAAGCCGGCATCGTCGAGGTCAAGCCGTTCACGAAGGACGAGAGCGGCAAGCTGCTCGAACCCTGGCTCGGCACCGGGCTGTCGATGGACGATCTGCCGGTGCCGCGCATGATCATCGCGCGCGTGCAGCCCGGCACGGCGCTTGATCTCGGCGCCTTGCGCGCCCGCGTGACCCAGGTGGCGCCAAGCGCCAGCGTCGACGATCACCGCGCCTGGATCGAGCGCATGCGCTCGATGACCAACGCCACAGTGCTCGCCGGCCTCGGCATCCTCGCGCTCGTCATCGTCGCCACCATCATCTCGGTGTCGTTCGCGACCCGCGGCGCCATGGCGGCGAACCGTCCGATCGTCGAGGTGCTGCATTTCGTCGGCGCCGGCGACCGCTACATCGCCAACCGCTTCCTGCGTCATTTCCTCAGGCTGGGGCTGGAGGGCGGCGTGATCGGCGGTGGCGCCGCCATGCTGGTGTTCGGCTTCTCCGAGTCGATTGCAGGCTGGTTTTCCGGCACCCCCGTCGGCGACCAGTTCGCCGCGCTGCTCGGCACCTTCTCGCTGCGGCCGTCCGGCTACATCGTGCTCGCGGTGCAGGCCGTGCTGATCGGCGCCATCACCGCGGTCGCCTCGCGCCAGACGCTGTTCGCGACGCTGAATGATGTCGATTGAAATGGTTTTTTTCCTTCTCCCCTTGTGGGAGAAGGTGGCGCGAAGCGCCGGATGAGGGGTTCTATCCACGTGCACGAACGTCGAGGCGAGTTTGCGGAGACATACCCCTCACCCGTGGGGGGGGGCGGCCCGGGGCGCCCCCCCCCCCCCCCCCCCGGGGGGGGGGGGGGGGGGG
>NZ_JBVVPN010000020.1:0-14923 GCF_055811035.1 Bradyrhizobium sp. MI1.10 | reverse complement strand
TTTTACCCCAGGGAATAGACGTGCGTTGGTAGTTTGCTGAGAGAGACCCCTCACCCGGCTCGCCGTTGTCGCGGCGAGCCACCCTCTCCCACAAGGGGAGAGGGGAAATCTGGTTCGCGGCCCCAGTGCTTCGCCACATCGATTGAGGCCGACAAACCGGACTCCACTTCGCCTCAAAACGTCCTAAAATCACCTCTGGGAAGGGATCACTGACATCGCATGACCGCGCCGACCGACGATCGATCGCCGAAACTGCCGCGCGGCTGGCTGCGCGCGGCCGTGATCTCGACGGTTGCGCTTGCCTTCGTCGGCGCGGCGGCGGGCTTCATCGCGTTTCTGTCGCAATTGCGCGGCGCCGAAATCGCGCCGGACCGCAAGGCGGACGGCATCGTGGTTCTGACTGGCGGCTCCTCGCGGGTCTCGGATGCGATGGAGCTGCTCGCTGCCGGCTACGGCAGGAGGCTCCTGATCTCCGGCGTGCACCCGACCTCGACGGCGAGCGACATCTCCCGGACGCTGCCGGAGAACCAGTCCTTCATGCGTTGCTGCGTCGATCTCGACCGCACCGCGGTCTCGACCCGCGGCAATGCCGCGGAAGCGCGGCGCTGGGCCGCGGGACGCGGCTTCAAATCGCTGATCGTGGTCACCTCGAACTATCACATGCCGCGCGCGCTGGTGGAATTCTCGCATGCGATGCCGGAGACGACACTGATCCCGTTCGTGGTGGTCGGCGACAAATGGCGCGAGGAGCCGTGGTGGACCTCAGCGTCCACCTTGCGGCTGCTGCTGTCGGAATATGTCAAGTACATCGCGGCCGAGCTCAGGGTGCGGCTGGAGGATTTCGGGATTGACCTTTCGCCCGAGATGTCGGAGCAGCCTTCCGGGCTGCAGCCGAAGCGGCCCGCCACCGCACAGGCCAATTGATCGGCAACTGATCGGCAATTGATCGGATCCTCGATGTTCTTGATTTTCCTGCGATCGCTCGTGTTCAACGTGCTGTTCTACACCGTGCTGGTGTGCCTCGCGATCGTGGCGCTGCCGACCTTCGCATTGCCGCCGCGCGCCATGCTCACGGTCGCGAAATGGTGGGCGAAGGCGACGCTGTTCCTGATGCGGGCGGTCTGCAACATCAAGGTGGAATTCCGCGGCCTCGACAAGATTCCGACGGGACCATTGGTCGTCGTGGCGAAGCACCAGTCGTTCTGGGAGACGTTCGTCTTGCCGGGCTTCTTCGACCGTCCGATTTTCATCCTCAAGCGTCAGCTCATGCAGATCCCGGTGTTCGGTCAATTCCTGGTCAAGACCGGGATGATCGCGATCGACCGCAACGCCGGCGTCAAGGCGCTGCTGGACATGACGCGGCGGGCGCGTGAGGCGGTGCGCAGCGGCGGGCAGCTCGTGATCTTTCCCGAAGGCACGCGCCGCGCCCCAGGCGCGCCACCGGACTACAAGAGCGGCTTCGCGCAGATCTATTCGTCCTGCGGCGCGCCGTGCCTGCCGATCGCGCTCAATTCCGGCCTGTTCTGGCCGCGCCGCACCTTCATGCGCTATCCCGGCACGCTGGTGGTGGAGTTTCTCGATCCGCTGCCGCCGGGCTTGCCCAAGGACGAGTATCTTTCCCGTGTGCAAACGGCGATCGAAGACGCGACCGGCCGCCTGGTCGAAGCGGGTCGCAAGGAGCAGGAGCAGCTGATCGGCTCGGCGCCGAGCTATGCGCCGTCGGAGAGCTAGCGGTTTTCCCGATCGTCCACCGGAGCCGGCGCGTGCTGAGAATGCGCATCACCATGCAGCATCATGGCAAGCTGATGCAATGGCGCATCGCGAAAACCTTCGGCCTCGATCGCCTTCACCGTCGCGGTCACGTAGTCGCGGTTGGCGCCCGACTGGCCGTGGCCCTGGAGCACGTGCCGATGCTGGTCGGTGAGCGACAGCCGGCCGGCATATTGCACATGGCCACGGTCGACGACATAGGCGAGCGCGGAGACGCGCTGCCGTGCGTCGTTCTCCAGCCACACCGAGCGCATGACTTCGCGATAGACCGACGTCACCTGCTCGCGCGCGCGCAAATAGGCAACGACATCGGCGCGTTTCTTTTCGGCGACGCGGAAGGCGATGCCGCGGCAGGCGCCGCCGCGGTCGAGGCCGAGCACCAGACCCGGCTTCTCCGGCGTGCCACGGTGGACGAAGGAATAGACACAGAGCGCGCGATGCTCGCCGACCAGCCGCGCCGGGACGCGCTCCTCGAATTCGAAGCCTGGCCGCCACATCAGCGAGCCGTAGCCGAACACCCAGAGGTCGCCTTTGGCAGTGGTGACGGAGGGGAGGGTGATTTCCGACATTTCGGGCACGGCTACCAGAACCGCGCCCCCAAGCGAAGCGAATTCTCCGCCTTTCGTCGCAGACTTACCTCGCTTACATTTGACAAAATCAGGGATCAAAGGGTCGCCGCATGTCCGATATGACCGTTGCCGCAGGCCGGCGCTCCCGTTGGGGCCTTTTCATCGCCCCTGTCATCCTCCTGATCCTCGCGGTGGCGTGGAGCGGCTTCTGGTTCTATGCGGCGTCGCAGGCCGAAATCGCCGCCGACGCCTGGCGCGCGCAGGAGGCCAAATCCGGGCGCATCTATGATTGCGCCAAGCGCTCGATCGCGGGCTTCCCCTTCCGCTTCGAGGTCCAGTGTTCCGGCGCCAGCGTCGCCCTGGTGTCGCAGAACGCCAGCAAGACGCCGTTCACGGCGAAGCTCGACAACATCCTGGTCGTCGCCCAAGTCTACGACCCCAAGCGCATCATTGCCGAGTTCACCGCACCCGCGACGCTCACTGACGGCGTCACGCAAAGCACCTTCGTCGTGAACTGGAGCAAGGGTCGCAGCAGTGTCGTCGGCCTGCCCGCCGTGCCGGAGCGCGCCTCCATCGTGTTCGAGGATCCCACCGTCAATCGCGTCGACGGCAGCGTGCAGGTGCCGCTCGCGCGCGCGAAACAGGTCGAGCTGCATGGACGCCTCGCGGATGGATCGCCGTCAGATCATCCCGTGATCGAGACCGTGCTGCAGATCGCGCAGGGCAGCATCCAGGGCGTTCATCCGCTGCTCGCCGAGCCGTTCGAAGCCGATACGCGGGCGAAGATCACCGGACTGTCCGACCTCACGCCAAAGCCGTGGCCGCAGCGCTTCCGCGAGATCCAGGCCGCCGGCGGCCATATCGAGATCGTGCAGTCCCGGATCCAGCAGGGCGAGATGATCGCGGTTGCGGCCGGCACGCTCGGGCTCTCGGCGAACGGCCGTCTCGACGGCGAACTGCAGATGACGGTGACGGGCCTCGAGCGCGTGATCCCCGCGCTCGGCATCGAGAAGATGCTGGAGGAGGGAGTGCCGCAGGCAACCCTCGATCGCGTCGCGCCCGGCGTGAAGTCGCAGGACCTGAACAATCTGTTCGGCGCGCTCGACCGCGCCGTTCCCGGCCTCGGCAAGGTCATCAAGCAGAACGCCAATGCCGGCGTTGCCGCCGGCATCAATTCGATCGGCACCGAGAGCACGCTGGAAGGCAAGAAAGCTCGCAGCTTCCCGCTGAAGTTCGTCGACGGCGCCGTGCTGCTCGGCCCGGTCAAGGTCGGTCAGATCCCGTCGCTTTATTAGTTCGTGAATTCATCAATCTGCCGGGCGGACAGCTCGGTCCGCCTGACGCTTCCGAAGCTGTGAACAGATCGCTTCCGAAGGGCGTCTTGTCGTCGCCGGTGACGCAACCTGCGAGGTCCTCTCCTGCGTCGGGCGAGGAGTGCGTCAGCGCGTCTGGACAGGAGACGTTCTGCCGCCCTATTGAAGACCAACTGACGGCTCTAAGGTCGCGCCCAATTATCTGAGGTTCGGGGGAAACAATGCACGCGTTGAATTGTCTCGTGGCAGCATCGCTGCTCGTCGCCTCGCTTCAGACCGCAACCGCCAAGAATGGCGAGCATTGGGTGGTGTCCTGGACGGGCGCGGTTCAGGGCCCATACCCCGTCGGCAATCCGTCTGCCCAGCCCGAACAGAAATTCGCGTTTCCCGAGCCTGCGGCCGGTGCGCGGGATCAGACCTTTCGTCTGATCGTGCGACCGGATATCTGGGGCCGTCAGGCCCGCATCCGGCTCAGCAACGCCTTCGGCACCAAGCCCGTCACGTTTGACGGCGTTTTCGTCGGCCTGCAATCGGGCAGTGCCGCGTTGATCCGCGGCTCCAACACTCCCATTACGTTCGCCGGCACGGCTTCCGTTACGGTGTCACCGGGGAATTCGGTCTGGAGCGATGCGATCGCGCTGCCGTTTGCAAAGCGGCCTGATGACCTCGCCGGCCGCCGGCTTGCGGTCAGTTTTCATGTTGCCGGCCAGAGCGGTCCGATGACCTGGCACGCCAAGGCGCTGACCACCTCCTATGTCAGTGCGCCCGGCGCCGGCGCGAAGGGCGCCCTCGAAGACGAGGCTTCCTTCCCCTATGCGACTGCGTCGTGGTTCTTTCTCGATGCGATCGAGATGACTGCGCCTGCCGATGCCTTTGCCGTCATGGCGTTTGGGGATTCGATTACCGACGGGACCGCTTCAACCATGAATGGCGACGATCGCTGGCCCAACGTGCTGTCGCGTCGCCTGAAGGCGGTCTACGGCAACAAGGTCGCCGTCGTGAACGGCGGCATCGGTGGCAACCAAATCGCAGGCCCCGCCGAATATGGTCCCGACAAACCGTACGCGGGCGGCCCCGCTTCGGGCCAGCGGCTCGATCGCGACGTGCTGTCGCTGTCCGGCATATCGAGCCTGATCTGGCTGGAAGGCATCAACGATTTCAGCAAGAACGGCAATTTTACCGCCGACCAGGTCATCGCCGCGATGAAGGACGGCGTCGCGAGGCTACGCGCAAAATGGCCACAAGCCCGGATCATTGGCGCCACCGTCGTTTCGGCACTGGGCAGCACCAGCGCGGCACATGGTTTTCCCGAGCAGGATGACAAGCGCAAGGCGCTCAACGCATTTATCCGTAGCTCGGGGACATTCGACGGCGTGATAGATTTTGATCGTGCGACGCTCGATCCGGCCTCGGGTGGCCTCAAGCCGGAGTTCGTTCCCGAAAGCACGACCGGCGGCGCCGGCGACAAGCTTCATCCCAACCGCACCGGATATCTGGCGATGGGACAGGCCATCGACCTCGATCTGTTCAAGCCGGGAAAGTTTGATCGCAGCGCGAAGCAGTAGGATGAATTCAGAGTTGCCTGTCTCCATTCATCGCCCTCAGCTGTCGTAACTCCCTCCATGCAGGTTACGAGCTGAACTCACGGCCGCTTCGCCGGATCGTGATGACCCGCCGGGAATGCGGAGCCGCAAAGTCCGCTCTCTCTCCATGTCGGCCGCACGTTGAGGCGGTCGCCCAGGCAGGAGAGATATCATGACGAAGTCCAGGCTGTTCATTGCCGCTATCGCCATCTCGACCACGCTCGCGACGCCCGCGTTCGCGCAGTGGGAATGGCAGTCGCAGGAGCCGGCCGCATACGCCTCGATGTATCCTAATGGTGATCGCAACATCTCGAATCCCACGACGCGGGAGACGATGGCATTCGTCCCCTCGCGGAAATCACCGCGCCCCACGGTGATGCGCGCGACCAAGGGCAAATAGTCGCCATCCACCACTTGCCCGTCGCGAACTGGGCCTGGTCATGCCCCGGCCGGGCCCAATGCGCATTACCTTGAACGTGGCCTTGGACAATCGCGACAGTCGCGCGTGCGGATCGGGGGCCAACGAAAATATTCCGAACAGGATCGTCAGGAAAACGTGATGCAGAAGATGCACCTCGCCGCGAATAACCGCAGCCGCATTCAAATCACTCCACACCAGGGAAGCATGCAGGCGCCGGAGACGGCGCGCGGAATCCAATCCGCTTCCCAAATGGAGGAAGCTTCAAGTGCGGATCATCAATTGCGGACTGATGCTGGGTATTCTCGCTGCCTGTTCAGGGCAGGCGCGTGCCGACGACAATGTCACAACCGAAATCCAGTCGCTGAAGGCGAAGCTGAAGGAGCTCCAGCAGCGCGTGGACTCTGAGGCGCGCAAGACGCGGCAGGTTGAAGCGCAGGCGAAGGCCGTTCAGTTACCGGCAAGTTACAAGGCGCTCGCCGCCGATCCATGTGCGGCCGGCAAGGTCTGCTACAAGGGCGTGACGTTGACATTCGGAGGCTGGGTCGATCTCACCGGCATCTACCGCTCACGCAATCTCGCTTCCGATACCGGCTCGGTCTACAACTTCATCCCCTATCAGCAGAGCCGCAATTTCAACATCCCGGAAACGCGCTTCTCCGCGCGCCAGAGCAGGTTCTCGGTGTTGGCCGAAGGCAATGCCGATGCCGACACGCACCTCGCTGGTTACGGCGAGATCGATTTCGAAGGTGCGGCTCAGACGGCGAACTCGGTGGCGACCAACTCATTCAATCCGCGCATGCGGCAGCTCAGCCTGGAACTGGACCGCACCGATCTCGGTCTTCACTTCCTCGCCGGGCAATCCTGGTCGCTCAACGCGCCGACCAAGTCGGGCATCGATCCTCGCGGCGTCGATGCGCCCGGCGTGATCGACTTCGAATCCGTCCCGGGATTTCTTGCGGCACGGCAGCCCGGGCTGCGCGTCTGGCAGGACATCGGACCGGAGTTCAAGCTGGCTGCGTCGGTCGAGAATGCCCAGACCGCGTTCTTCGGCGGCAACGTCCCGGCGGTCGGCACACCCGCCATTGGACCCCAGGGCGTGCTGAACCCGAACCTTCAGGTCAATCTGACCGGTCCCGGCGGCAGCTTCTTCAACAACCTCAACAATGTCAGTCTGAATCAGGTGCCCGACGTCACCGTCAAGGCAGCCTGGGACCCGCGGCTCGGGCCCACCAAGCTGCATGTCGAGGCGTGGGCGCTCTACCGCCAGCTGTTCGATCGCTTCAACAACGCCAACCACACCTACGACACCGGAAGCTTCGGGGGACACATCTTCGCCGAACTGATTCCGAAAACCCTCGATCTTCAGCTCTATGGCTCGCACGGCGTGCTGGGCCGCTTCACGGCAACGCCGTTCCCCGACGCGGCGGTGGCGCAGGACGGCACCATCCTCCCGCTGACGATCACGGCGGCCGCCGTCGGCCTGATCTGGCACGCGACGCCCAGCCTCGATGTCTACTCCTATGCAGGCCTCGAAAAGGCCAAGGCGAATTTCGCCAATGTTGGAACGGTGCCCTTCGGCTACGGCAATCCGCTCTACAACAACACCGGCTGCTTGACCGAGAATTCGCCGGCCGCGACCTGCAACGGAAACACCAGGGAGGTCCGGCAGATCACGGCCGGGATCTACGACACCATCTACCAGGGCAATTTGGGTACGCTCAAAGCCGGCCTGCAATATTCCTACACGCAGCGGTTCGCATTCGCCGGCGTCGGCGGCGCCCCGAAGACGGACGACAACGTGGTCATGACGCAGATCCGCTACTATCCGTTCTAGTCACGGAGCCACGCGGGCTCGTAGCCCGGATGGAGCGAAGCGCAATCCGGGAATCTTGCCTCAAGCGACGGAGGTCCCGGATTACGCTTGCGCTCCATCCGGGCTACTTCAGTGCTACGGCTTGTTGCCGAGCTGCGCATGCGGCCGGCCGAAGTCGGGCGCCGCCGAATCCTGGCCGATCTCGACAATGCCGCGGCGGATGGCGCGGGTGCGGGTGAAGTGGTCGAACAGCGCCTCGCCGTCGCCGCGGCGGATCGCGCGGGTGAGCTTTGCCAGATCCTCGGTGAAGGTGCCGAGCATCTCCAGCACGGCTTCCTTGTTGGCGAGGAAGACGTCGCGCCACATCGTCGGATCGGAGGCGGCGATGCGGGTGAAATCGCGAAAGCCGCCGGCGGAGAACTTGATGACCTCGGACTCCGTCACCTGCGCCAGTTCGTCGGCGGTGCCGACGATGGTGTAGGCGATCAGATGCGGCAGATGGCTGGTGATCGCGAGCACGAGATCATGATGATCCGGCGTCATGATTTCGACCTTGGCACCCATCGCCGCCCAGAACGCACGCAGGCGATCGGTGGCAGCCGCATCGACGCCCTCCGGTGGGGTGAGGATGCACCAGCGGTTGATGAAGAGCTCGGCGAAGCCCGAATCGGGACCCGAATGCTCGGTGCCTGCGACGGGATGCGCCGGCACGAAATGGATGCCTTTCGGCAGATGCGGCGCCATATCCCTGACGATGGCGCCCTTGACCGAGCCGACGTCGGAGATGATCGCGCCGGGCTTGAGATAGGCGGCGATTTCCTGCGCCACCGGCCCGCAGGCGCCGACGGGAATGCAGAGGATGACGAGATCGGCATCCTTCACCGCTTCCGCATTGGTCGCCACGACCTGATCGACAATGCCGAGCTCCATCACGCGTGCGCGCGTCTTCTCCGAGCGCGCGGTGGTGACGATCTCGCCAGCCAAGCCCTGGAGCTTCGCAGCGCGCGCGATCGAGCCGCCGATCAAGCCGAAGCCGATCAGCGCGACGCGCTGGAAGTGCGGGGTCGCGCTCATGTTCCGGCCATGAAGTCGCGCAGGCCCTCGACGACGAGGCGGTTGGCCTCCTCGGTGCCGATGGTCATGCGCAACGAATGCGGCAGGCCGTAGTTCTTCAAGCCGCGCAGCACCAGCCCGCGCTTGGTGAGGAAGGCGTCGGCTGCATCCGAGGTCTTGCCCTCGGTCGGGAAGTGGATCAGCACGAAATTGGCGACGCTCGGCGTCACCTTCAGGCCGAGCTTGCCGATCTCTTCGGTCAGCCAGTTGCGCCAGGTCTCGGTGAACTGCTTCGACATCGCCTGATGCGCGGTGTCCTCGATCGCGGCAACGGCAGCGTACATCGCCGGCGTCGACACGTTGAAGGGACCGCGGATGCGGTTGACCGCGTCGATGATGTGTTCGGGGCCGAACATCCAGCCGATCCGCAGCGCCGCAAGACCATGGATCTTGGAGAACGTGTGGGTCACGACCGTGTTCTCGGTGGTCGCCACCAGCTCGATCCCCATCTCGTAATCGTTGCGCGAGACGTAGTCGCAATAGGCTGCGTCCAGCACCAGCAGCACGTGCGAGGGCAGGCCGGCGCGCAGGCGCTTGACCTCGTCGAACGGCAGATAGGTGCCGGTCGGGTTGTTGGGGTTGGCGAGCCAGACCAGTTTTGTGCGCGGCGTGACGGCTTTCAGGATGGCGTCTACATCCGCGGTGAGGTTCTTCTCCGCCGCGACGACGTTCCTGGCGCCGACCGCCATGGTTGCGATCGGGTAGACCAGGAAGCCGTGCGTGGTCGAGATCGCCTCGTCGCCATGGCTGAGATAGGTGTGGGCGAGCAGATTGAGGATCTCGTCCGAGCCGGCGCCGCAGATGATGCGGTTGGGGTCGAGCCCGAAGGTGCGCCCGATCGCTTCGCGCAGCACGCGCGAGGTCCCTTCCGGATAGTCTTCCAGGTGATCCGCCACGTTCTTGAACGCCTCGATCGCCTTCGGCGAGGGCCCGAACGGCGTCTCGTTGGCCGAGAGCTTGAACACCTTGCGACCGGGCTCCGCCACCGGAGTCTTGCCGGGCGTATAGGGCGCAATATCGAGAATGCCGGGATTCGGCACTGGGCGGGACATCTTCAACTCCGGAGTGGCTTAAGCAGTTCGCGACTTACGATTTCGGCCCGGTCGGGGGCACCGTATAGCGCGTTGCGTGGCTGCCGACGAGGGCCGTGGAGCGCACCGAGGCCCCCGCTTCGATCAGGGCAGCCTTGATTTTGTCGAGGCTGCTCGTCGCGGTGACCGAGACCAGCAGCGCGGCGCCGTCGAAGGCGGTGTCGGGCACCGCCACGATCTCGGCGAGCGGCGACAGGACGCGCGCAACTTCGGCGTTCCACCCTGACACGCGTACGCTGAAGGTCTCGACCTCCGTCACCAGGGCGCTGTCGGCGACGCGCGAGACCGCGAACACCGGCAACGCCGCCGGATGGTCGGCGCGCTCGACAAAGGGCAGCCGCGCGATGATCTTTGGCGCGCCGGCTTCTTCCAGCGACAGCCACCACGGCGTGCGGCTCGAGGTTGCCGAGACCAGCGCAAGGTCGCCCTTGGATTTCGCGACGGCCTCGACCGCCGCCTGCGCGCTGAAATGCGCGACGTAGGGCACGGTGAAGCCGAAATGGAATCGCGCGGAATCGCGCATGGCGGGCTCGCTCGCCGAGATGTCGGCGTGTACCGAGAACGGCGCCTGGACATAGGTGAACGTCGCGATGATGACGCGCCAGATGCTCTCGACCGTGTCGAGCGGCAGGATGCCGCGATGACGCTGCACGAGGTCGCGCATCATGGAGGCCTCGCGTGCCGGGCGGAACGCCGAGCCGACCTCCTGGGTCTGCTTCACCTGGATCAGGCGGTCGATGATGTCGCCGCGTTGCATCAGCAGGCGATGCATGCCCTCGTCGATCGCGTCGATCTCCTTGCGCAATTCCTGGAGCGATGGTGGCGCGGGCGGACGTTGGGACATGTCTGACAGGTGCTGTTGAGAGGCGTTCCAATGCGGCTCAGTCGAGCCGTCACCGCTGTGATGGATATCCTGATTAGGCAGTCGGGGCTGCGAAAGCAAAGAGAAATGCAAAGGGAAATCGGGCCCTTTCCGCCGGCGGCGCGACAGGCGAATTTGGTCGATCCGGGCCGCGACTTGACGAAAACCGTCCAAGACGGTAGTTTTTATCCGTTCCGTGGTCATTTGAGCCGGCCGGCTTGCAGCCACGTTAAAAAACTCGCTAAACAGGCCGGGGACGCTTTCGATCCCGGCCGAACCTATCGTTCAGGCCGGGTTTTTCATGGCCTGATGTCAATGCGGTCACTTCTACGATCGCAAACGAGGTCGATGGTCAGATGGTTGGCGTCCAGTCAATTCCCAGTCCCGCGATCACTGCCGACGAGCGGTCGCACGAGGTGGATCGTCCGAGCTCGCAGGTTGCGCAGTTCGGCACGGAGCAGCCGCTGCAGCTCGATTGCGGTGTCGATCTCAGCCCGTTCCAGATCGCCTACCAAACCTACGGCGAGCTCAATGCCGATCGCTCCAATGCGATCCTGATCTGCCATGCGCTGACCGGCGACCAGCACGTCGCCAATGTGCACCCTGTCACCGGCAAGCCCGGCTGGTGGGAGACCTTGGTCGGCCCCGGCCGACCGCTCGATCCCAGCGAGTATTTTATCATCTGCTCCAACGTGATCGGCGGCTGCATGGGCTCGACCGGTCCGGCTTCGATCAATCCCGCGACGGGCAAGGTTTGGGGCCTCGATTTCCCCGTCATCACCATCCCCGACATGGTGCGCGCGCAGGCGATGCTGATCGACCGGCTCGGCATCGACACGCTGTTCGCAGTCGTCGGCGGCTCGATGGGCGGCATGCAGGTGCTGCAATGGACTGCGGCGTATCCGACCCGGGTATTCTCCGCGCTGGCGATTGCCTGCTCGACACGACATTCGGCGCAGAACATCGCGTTCCACGAGCTTGGCCGTCAGGCGGTGATGGCCGATCCCGACTGGCACCAAGGCGGCTATGCCGATCACGGCATCCATCCGCATCGCGGGCTCGCTGTCGCTAGGATGGCGGCGCACATCACCTATCTTTCGGACGCCGCGCTGCATCGAAAATTCGGCCGGCGCATGCAGGACCGCGAGCTGCCGACCTTCTCGTTCGACGCCGACTTCCAGGTCGAGTCCTATCTGCGCTACCAGGGCTCGTCCTTTGTCGAGCGCTTCGACGCCAACTCCTATCTCTATCTGACCCGCGCGATGGATTATTTCGACATCGCCGGCGACCATGGCGGCGTGCTGGCGAAGGCGTTCGCGGGAATCCAGACCCGCTTCTGCGTGGTTTCTTTCACCAGCGACTGGCTGTTCCCGACCTCGGAATCGCGCGCGCTGGTGCACGCCCTGAATGCGTCGAGCGCGCGGGTGTCCTTCGCCGAGATCGAGACCGATCGCGGTCACGACGCGTTCCTGCTCGACGTGCCCGAGTTCTTCGACATTGCCCGTGCCTTCCTGCAGTCGGCAGGCAAGGCGCGCGGGCTCACTGCCAAGACTGCTTAACAAGGACGGCTAGCCATGTCTGTACAGGAAGCGTTGCCGCTGGGCGGCCTTGCGACCGGGCAGCCCGGTGATTTTCGCGCCGACCATGTGCTGGTCGCCGAGATGGTCAAGCCGGGCTCGAAGGTGCTGGACGTCGGCTGTGGCGAGGGCGACCTGCTCCAGCTGCTGGAGACCCGCGGCATCGACGGCCGCGGCATCGAGCTGTCACGCGAGGGCGTCAACCGCTGCGTCGCCAAGGGTCTTGCGGTGGTGCAGGGCGATGCCGACACCGATCTCGTGAATTATCCCGATGACGCCTTCGACTACGTGATCCTGTCGCAGACGTTGCAGGCGACCCGGCAGCCGAAGGTGGTGCTGGAGAATTTGCTGCGCATCGGCCGCCGCGCCATCGTGTCGTTCCCGAATTTCGGCTTCTGGAAGATGCGGCTCCAGCTCCTGATCGGCGGCCACATGCCGCGCACGGAGAATCTGCCGGCAAGCTGGTATGACACCGCCAACATCCATTTCTGCACCATCAAGGATTTCGTCGAGCTCTGCGACGCGATCGACGTCAAGATGGAACGTGCCGAGGCGCTCGACCTCTACGGCCGCCCGCTGCGGCTGCGGATGCCCTGGTGGGTGTGGAATCTGTTCGGCGAGCAGGGCGTGTTTCTTCTGACGCGAGGCGGCAGGAAGTAAGATTCCCGTAGCCCGGATGAAGCGTAGCGCAATCCGGGATTCTATCCGCGGAGGCGAAGGCCCCGGATTACGCTTTCGCTCCCTCCGGACTACGCGACGGAGTGTGTGGCGACGCCTTCGCGCTAATGCGCCGGCAACGACCGCGCATCGCGCGCCGGCCATCTTCCCGCTTCCACCAGCGTGACGAACCGTTCCACCGTTTCGTTGAACAGCGCGGGCTCTTCGAGATTGAGCACGTGGCCGGACTTCGGAAACATGGCGAGCCCTGCCGCAGGCAGGTGCTTCTTCAGGAACAGGCTTGCGCCGACGCACGGATCGTCCTCGTCGCCGCAGATGATGAGTGCCGGCGTCGTGGCGGCTCTGATCGCGTCTGTCATCGTAAAGATCGAGGGACGGCCGGCCTGGAAGCCGCGCATCGTGCGCGCCGATCCCTTGGCGTCGTGCCGCGCCAGGGCGGCGTAGAAATCGGCGTGGCCGCGCGGGTCCTTCACCAGGAAGGGAATCCGGCTCGGCGCCTCGCGCGTGACCTTTGCGACTTCGGCCGAGCCGAGCATCTCGAATTGCTCCGCGTTGGCGCGGCACTGCTGGCGCCAGGCGTCGAGGTTCTCGATCTCCGAGCCTGAGCCGACGCCGGCGAGCGTCATCGACAGGGCACGTTGGGGCGCGTTGAGCCCGATCTGGAGCGATGAATAGGCGCCCATCGAGAGGCCGACGAAGTGCGCGCGATCGATCTTCAGATGATCGAGCACCGCGAGCGCATCGGTGTAGAAATGCGTGTAGCCGTAGACCTCGCCATCAGGCACGTCCGATGGCGTGTAGCCGC
The DNA here is from genome assembly GCF_055811035.1 of Bradyrhizobium sp. MI1.10. Taxonomy (NCBI): domain Bacteria; kingdom Pseudomonadati; phylum Pseudomonadota; class Alphaproteobacteria; order Hyphomicrobiales; family Nitrobacteraceae; genus Bradyrhizobium; species Bradyrhizobium sp. MI1.10. The sequence continues at coordinate 1,328 of NZ_JBVVPN010000020.1, read as the reverse complement.
GCGCGGAATAGGTGATGCAGCGATGGCCGCGCGAGAAGTAGCGCATCTGCGGCTCCCAATTGGTGTAGTCGGCGGCGAATTCGTGCAGAAAAATAATTGGCGTGCCCGTGCCTGCTTGTTCGAAATAGAGCCGGCAATTGTCCTTCGTGAGGGCGTGAGGCATCCGGTTTTCTCCCAGAGGTGGCTGCGACATTGGAATGCCGTCCTGCGGTTAGCGCATACGAACCTAACACTTATTAATCATCTTAATCATCGTCCAAAATCTCCGCGACCGGGTCTTGTTCTCGCCACATCAGGATATTGATACAGCCCGCGGATGTCGGCCACCGCACGGGCCGATTGGGAAGTGGGGGTGTCAACGAAGGATGAAGAATGTTCGAGTTGTTTGCGTCTCGCCTGTCGCGCTGTGTCGTCGCGCTGGCTGTTTTCTTCGCGGCGGTCGCCGCCTTCACCTCTCCGGCGTCAGCACGATCTCATGGTCATAGCGCAGAGCGGCACGCTTACGCGCATCACGCCAGCAGATATCATCATTACCGGCATGCACGCAGTTCGCGCTTCGAGCGCGGCGCGGCGCAATTGCAGGCGAGCGGCTTCGGCAACACCTTCGCCAGCTATGACCCGAACGCCAATAGCGGCGGCATCGCCATGAGCGGCAGCGGTGGAATGGCTATGAGCGGCGGCGGTGGAATGGCCATGAGCGGCAACGCTGGAATGGTTACCAGCGATAGCGGTGGGATGACCACGCGCGCCAGCCGTCGAACCATGAGGCGTGGCGGTGGGATGGCCACTAACGCGAATGTTGGCGGCGTGGCCAATACCGCGACGAGCAGCGGCGGCTTCGGTGGCGGGTCGGGCCTCGTGTCCGAGGCACGCCGCTATGTCGGCGGCAATCCGACCGGCCGCGGCAGCCTGTGGTGCGCGCGCTTCATGAACATGGTGCTTGAAAAGACCGGTCACCGTGGCACCGGCTCCGACATGGCGAACTCGTTCGCGCATTACGGCACGCGTGTCTCCGGTCCTCAGGTCGGCGCCATCGCGGTCATGTCGCGCGGCGGCCGGGGCGGTCATGTCGGCATCATCACCGGCGTCGATGCGCAGGGCAATCCGATCATGATCTCCGGCAACAACGGCAACCGCGTCCGCGAAGCGCCGATCTCGCGCGGCCGGATCTATGCCTATGTGATGCCGAATTGAGGCGCGTCATTGCGAGCGCAGCGAAGCAATCCAGAATCCCTCGCGGAGACAGTCTGGATTGATCTTCCCCCAAAAAAGTGGACATGGATCAAGCCGATTTTAGCTCCATCTCGACCGGGCTGATATAGCCGATG